>CAXTXZ010000041.1:0-13419 GCA_964248015.1 uncultured Rhodopila sp.
GGCCTTGGCATGCCGAGCATGGCCGCCTTTCAGTTGGGAGTCCGCGGCAATGCCGCGTCGCCCGCCGCCACGGGCCGCCTATGGGCTGAGAGACAGGGAGAAACCGCGCCGGCCTCGCGCCGCAAAGCCGATTTGGCTACTTGGCAAACCCTGGCGCAGGTTGAAGATGGTGTTGGCGGGCCGTTCTGGAAGGCAAGGCGACCATTGACCTGCCGCAACCGTAAGGCGGCCCGACAAGGCCCGGCTTTCACAACCGCAAGGCGCAAATCAGCCTGTCAGGAGCCCAAGCACCATGCCCCGCCCAGTCCGCGTCCTCGCCCCTTGCCGCGCCATGATCGTTGCCCCGCAGCCCGAGGCGGTGGAGGCTGGCCGAGCCATGCTCGCCTCCGGGGGAAACGCGGTGGATGCCGTATTGGCCTGCGCCTTTGCCCAGGGTGTCGTGGACCCGCTCATGTGCGGCATCGGCGGCCTGGGCAGCATGCAGGTTTTCGACCCTCGAACCGGCCGCCACGCCGTGCTCGATGGCCTTTCAACCTGCCCCGCTTCATGCACGCCGGGGATGTGGCAGTCCGTGTTCGAGAGGGAATGCGCCGATGGCTATGGCTATGTGGTCACTGGCGCGGTCAACGAACTCGGTCGCGCGGCGGTTACGACGCCGGGGGTTTTGCGGCTGTTCGAAGCGGCGCATGCGAAGTTTGGCCAACTGGCCTGGGATAAACTGCTGGTGCCCGCCATTGCCTTCGCCGACGAAGGATGGATGATCCGCCCGCACGTCGCCTCCATGTTTTCGCTGAACGAGGCCGCGTATGGACGAACGCCATACAGCGCCAAGCTGGGCGCGACGCCGGATGGCCAGGCCCTGTACATGCGGCCAGACGGCGCCCCCAAGAGGGTCGGCGACCCGGTGCGGAACCCTGGCCTTGCCGCCACGTTGCGCGCCATCGCGCGGGACGGCGCGGAAAGCTTCTATGCCGGCCACATCGCCGAACGGATCGCGGCCGACATGGCGGCTCATGGCGGGATGCTGTCCGCGGCCGATCTCGCCGGCTTCCGGGCACGCGAACATGCCCCCCTTGAGATCACTTATCGCGGCCGGCGAATCGCCGTGCCTCCGCCGCCCGCCGGCGGCATCGTGGTGGCGGAGATGCTGCGGATTCTGGAACGATTTGATCTGGCCACCCTGGGCCACAACAGCCCCGAATACATTCGCATCGTCGCCGAGGCGATGAAGATCGCCGGGCACGACAAGGAAACCCATATCGGCGATCCGGATTTCGTCGATCCGCCATTGGCGTTCCTGCTGTCCGACGCCTACGCCGACGCCTGCTCGGCGCGTGTTCGCGCCGGGGAAAAGGCGGCGCTTCCGCGCGCAAGTGGCGACTTCCCGCACACCACCACGGTGTCTTGCATCGATGCCGGCGGAATGGTGGCGTCGCTGACCCATACGCTGGGCGTGCCATCCGGCGTGATCCCGCCGGGGACCGGTTTCATGCTGAACGGGGCGATGAACTGGTACGACCCCCGTCCCGGCCGCCCCGGCTCGATCGCCCCCGGCAAGCGCCGGTTCTCCTCGATGTCGCCGACGGTGGTGTTCGAGGGCGACGTCCCGGTGATGACCGTTGGCGCTCCCGGCGGAGCTTGGATCGGCGTGGCGATCTTGCAGGTCCTGCTCAACGTGTTGGACTGGGGCATGACGATGCAGGAAGCCGTCGCCGCCCCCCGCTTCTCCGCCACCACGGACGTGATCGACATCTCGAACCGTATCCCCCGGCGGGTGCAGCACGCAGTGGAAGCCATGGGATACGAGGTCCGCCGCTCGCCGCTGTCGTTTCCGTTCGCCGCCCCGCACGGCATCACGTCCTGGGACGGCTGTCTGGAGGGTGGCGCCGACCCGCAACGCGACGGCTACGCGGATGGCATCTGAAGCTGGCGGAAATCTTGCCGTTCGGCGGTCTCGGGTGGTTGATCTGGCGGCCGTCCGGTCCGCATGGTTCCGTAATGCAAGCCAGCCTGGTGTTTCGACCATGACCGGCGGCCAGCTCTTCAAGAACACGCTCTGACCAACCTCCGGGTCACCAACGCGGTGACCGCAAGCATCGCCCGCCGCAGGAGAGCCTCATGACGACATCCCAGCGCTTCCGCATCGGTTTCGACATCGGCGGCACGTTCACCGATTTCATCCTGCTCGACACCGAGCGCCAGGACATCCGGCTGCACAAATGCCTGACGACGCCGGAAGACCCATCGGTTGGCGCGCTGGAAGGCTTGGCGGACATCGTCTCCGCCGCCGGGCTGCGACTGGCCGACATCAGCGAGATCGTTCACGGCACCACGCTTGTCACCAACGCGCTGATCGAGCGCAAGGGCGCGAAACTCGGGCTGATCACCACCGCCGGCTTCCGCGACATCCTGGAAATGGGCACCGAGCAGCGCTACGACATCTACGATCTGTTCCTGCGCTATCCCGACCCCCTCGTGCCGCGCCGGCGACGGCTGGAAGTGAGGGAGCGGATGGACCGGGACGGCCATGTCGTCACGCCGCTCGACCTTGACGAGGTGCGCGACGCCGCCCGCGGGCTGGTGGATGACGGCGTCACGGCGATCGCGGTCGGCTTCCTGCACGCCTATCGCAACCCCGCCCACGAACGCGCCGCCGGCGAGGCGATCAAGGCCCTGTTCCCCGACATCGCGGTTTCCCTGTCGTCGGATGTGGTGGCGGAGCTGTGGGAATACCAACGCATCGCTACGACGTGCGCCAACGCCTTCGTGCAGCCGCTGATGGACCGTTACGTCCGGAGGCTGGAACGCGAGCTGTGGCAGCGCGGCTTCCGTGGCGCGCTGTACCTGATGCACTCCGCCGGCGGCCTGGTCTTGCCCGACACCGCGCGCGCCTTTCCGATCCGCCTGCTGGAATCGGGTCCGGCGGGCGGCGGCCTCGCCACCGCGTTCTTTGGCGCGCTGGCCGGCAAGAAGGACGTGATCTCCTTCGACATGGGCGGCACCACGGCCAAGGCGTGCCTGATCGAGGATGGCCGCGCCGCGATAGCGGCGGAAATGGAAGCCGCCCGCGTGCATCGCTTCAAGAAAGGCTCCGGCCTGCCGATCAAGGCGCCGGTGATCGACATGATCGAGATCGGCGCCGGCGGCGGCTCGATCGCCTCGGTGGACGAAGTCGGGCTGCTGCGTGTCGGCCCGCATTCCGCCGGCGCCGATCCCGGACCCGCCTGCTACGGCCGCGGCGGCACGCAACCCACGGTGACGGACGCCAACCTCCTGCTCGGCTACTACGATCCCGGCTTTTTCCTCGGCGGCCGCATGAGCCTCGACCGCGACGCGGCGGCAGGCGCGCTGGCCGGGGTCGGCGGCAAGATCGGCCTGGATGCCGTCGAGACAGCCTGGGGCATCCATCGCGTGGTGACGGAAAGCATGGCCGCCGCCGCGCGCATCCACATCGTGGAGAAGGGCCGCGATCCCCGCGCCTACGCCATGGTCGGCTTCGGCGGCGCTGGCCCGGCCCACGCGGCGGGGGTCGCGCGCATCCTGGGCGTGGAGGAAGTGCTGATCCCGCCCGCGTCAGGCGCGGCATCGGCGTTGGGTTTCCTGGCCGCCCCGCTGTCGTTCGAGCAGGTGCGCAGCCACCCCGTGCGGCTCGACGCGCCCGACGCCGCCGCAAGGATCGACGCCGTGTTGCGCGAACTGGAAGCGGAGACGCATGCGCGCATCACCCAGGCGGGGATCGCCGATGCCGACGTGGTGACGGAGCGCTCGGCTGACATGCGGCTTTTCGGGCAGTTGCACGAGATCAACGTGACGCTGCCGGCCGGCGCGATCAACGAGGCGGCGCTGCGCGCGCTGCGCGATGCCTTCGCCCAAGCCTACGCCAACCGCTACACCTCGGTTTACGAGGGCGTGGCGGTGCAACTGGTTTCGGTGCGGGTACGCTGCCGGGGGCCTGTCCCGCCCCTGAGCCTCGCGCGGGCTGAGGATGCGGCGGCCGGCGCGGCCCTGAAGGGCGCCCGCCCCGCCTGGTTCGGCGAGGGCTTCGTGGACGTGCCGGCGTACGATCGTTACGCGCTTGCCGGCAACGCCGAGATAGCCGGCCCCGCGATCATCGAGGAACGCGAGGCCACCACCATCATTGCCTCCGGCGACCACCTGACCGTGGACGCCACCGGGACGCTGCGCATCCGCGTCGCCGTGACGCCGCCCATGGCCGCGCGCATCACGCCCGCCACGCCCATGGCCGAGGCGCGTGCGCTGATCGAGGGTGACCCCGTCTCGCTCGAAATCATGTGGGCGCGCCTGGTCACGGTTGTCGAGGAAATGTGGCACACCATCGTCCGCACCGCCTTTTCCCTGATCGTGTCCGAGGCGCAGGATTTCGCCACCGACCTGCTCGATCCGGATGGCGAGAGCCTGGCCCATTCGCCGCGCGCCATGCCGGTCTTCAACCTGACCGTGCCGGTCGCGGTGAAGGCGTTGCTGGGGAAATATCCCGCCGGCACGCTGCGGCCGGGCGATGTGCTGGTCACCAACGATCCCTGGCTCTGCGCCGGGCACCTGTTCGACATCGCCGTGGTCACCCCGGTCTTCCGGCGCGGGCAAGTGGTGGCGCTGACCGCCACGGTCGGCCATGTCGGCGACATCGGCGGCACCAAGGATTCGCTGCGGGCGCGGGAAATCTACGAGGAAGGCTTCCAGATCCCGCCGATGAAGCTGTACCGCGCCGGCGCCATCAACGAGGACCTGATCGCGTTGCTGGGCGAGAACGTCCGCAAGTCGCCCGAGGTCCTCGGCGACATCCATTCCTTCGTCGCCGCCAACCAGCTTGGGGCCGACCGCCTGCTGGCCTTCATGGACGATTACGGCATGCATGACCTGCGCGCCTTGGCGGCGACCGTGCAGGACCGGTCCGAGCGCGCGATGCGCGACGCCATCCGCGCCCTTCCCGATGGCGTCCACCACGCCGAGGTCTCGAACAACCCGCTCGGCGCGACGCTGCGCTACCCCGTCAAGGTCACGGTCGCCGGCGACACGATCGAGGTTGATTTCGCCGGCGCGCCGCCGCAGCAGGCGCAAGGCGGCCTGAACTGCACCTACACCTACACGGCGGCCCACGCCGCCTACCCGCTCAAATGCCTTCTGTCGCCACGGATCCGCAGCAACGCCGGCTGCTATCGCCCGTTCACGGTGAAGGCGCCCGCTGGCTCCATCCTGAACTGCGACAAGCCCGCGGCGGTCAACCTGCGCACCCGCACCGGCTGGTATATCGCGCCCAACATCTTTCGCGCCCTGGCCGAGACGGCGCCGATGCAAGTGCAGGCGGCGACCGGCCTGCCGCACGCGATCAACATCTACGGCCGCGACGCCGACGGCCAGGTCTACGCCGATCATTTCTTCATGGGCGGCGGCCAGGGAGCCTGCGCCCACGGCGACGGGAAATCCGCGCTGCTCTACCCGACCTCGGCGGCGAACACCTCGGTTGAGCTGATGGAAACCCGCGCGCCCGTCCTGGTGCTGGAAAAATCACTCGTGGCCGACAGTGGCGGCCCGGGTCGCCAGCGGGGCGGGCTGGGCGTGCGCGCCGCGCTGCGCAAGCTGCGGGATGACGGGCTGCCGACATTGTTCTCGATCTACCCCGAGGGTGTCGGCATCGCCACCCAGGGCCTGTTCGGCGGCCACGCTGGCGGCGGCGCGCACGGATGGGTCAAGGACCTGGACGGCAACGTGACTCACGACTGCGGCACCGGCGAGTTGGTGACCCTGGCCACCACGGATCGCATCGTGGAGGTGCAACTCTCCGGCGGCGCCGGTTACGGCGATCCGGGCGAACGGCCGCGCCACCGCCTCGATGATGACCTTGCCGATGGGTATGTCTCAGCCTCGGCGCGAGCAGCCTATGCCGGCGGCGTCGCCAAAACCAACGCCCCCAAAACCAACGCCGCTGAGTGACAACGGGGATGACGATCATGCGCCCGGCAACGGAAAGGCATCCGGCCTTCTTCACTGCGACAAGCCTCTTGCTCATCGCGCCGCTGTGCGTCCTTGGCGCGATTATCGGCACGCAACTGATCGTGACCCTGGGCATCACCACGAACACGTCGCTGATCGGCGCGCTTGCCGGCATGGCCCTGGGCCGGCTGCCGACGGCCGCCTTTGCCCGCTATCGGTCGATCCACGTGCAGAACCTCGCCCAGAGCGCCATCTCGGCCGCGACGTTCGGCGCTGGCAACGCGCTGCTGCTGCCGATCGGCATTCCGTTCGTGATGGGCATGCCGGACCTTGTCCTGCCGATGCTGGTCGGCGTCACCCTGGCCATGCTGGTGGACGGGTACCTGCTGTACCGGATGTTCGACAGCGAAATCTTCCCCTCGGGCGGGGCATGGCCGCCCGGCGTGGCCGCCGCCGGAGCGATCCAAGCGGGTGACGAGGGTGGCCGCAGGCTCTGGGTCCTCGGCGGCGGGGTCGTCGTGGGCGCCGCGGGGCAGGCGGTGTTCGGCATTCCCATGTCGGCCTTCGGCGTCGCCTTCATCGGCAATGTCTGGGCGCTGGCGATGTTCGGCGTCGGCCTGTTGGCGCGCGGCTACTCCACTGCTCTGTTCAACCACCCGGCGCTGGCCGGCATCATCCCCGCCGGCGACATCTCCAAGGCCTATCTGCCGCAGGGCTTCATGCTCGGCGCCGGCCTGGTGGCGCTGGCGCAGGTGGTGATCCTGGTGCTGCGGGACGAAAGGTCGCCATCCTCCGCGACCACCACGCGCGCCAGCGCGGCCGACATCCGGCGCACGCTTGGCCTGGGCAGCGCGGGCTATGCCCTGATCGCCGCGTCGCTGGCTGCCATGGGTGGGCTTTGGACGTCGATGCCGCCCGCGATGCTGGTCGCGTTTGTCGCCTACGCCGCGTTCGCCGCGTTGATCCATGAGCTGATCGTCGGCCTCGCGGCGATGCACGCGGGGTGGTTCCCGGCCTTCGGCGTGGCCGTGGTGACGCTCGCGGTTGGCATCCTGATCGGGTTCCCGCCCGTGGCGCTGACCTTGATGGTGGGCTTCACGGCGGCCACCGGTCCCGCCTTCGCGGACATGGGTTACGACCTCAAGGCCGGTTTCATGCTGCGCGGCAACGGCGGCGACCCGGCCTTCGAGAAGGAGGGCCGCAAGCAGCAGCTCCTCGCCGCGATGTTCGCCTTCCTGATCGCCGCTCTCGTGGTGTTCTTCTCTTACCGGTTTTACCTTGCCAACAACCTCGTCGCCCCGATCGACAAGGTTTACGCCGCCTCGATCAAGGCCGGCGCCTCGGCCGAAGTCGCCCGAGGGTTGTTCCTTTGGGCAATCCCCGGCGCCATCCTGCAATTCACCGGAGGCCCGAAACGGCAGATGGGCATCCTGCTGGCCACCGGCCTGCTGCTGGGCGGCCCGCTCGCTGGCTGGGCCGTGTTGACCGGGATCGTGCTGCGCGTCCTATGGACGTGGACAGCCGCGCGGGAACGGCTGGCTGATATGGAGGTCTTTGCCGCTGGCGTCATCGCGGGCGACGCGCTGTTCAGCTTCTACGACATGTCTGTTCGCTACCTGAAAATCGGCAAGCATTAATCTTCCGAAATCTTCTGACATCGTGCCTGATATGGAGCGGATCACCACATCTTGGCGTGGCGCCGCGGCTCGAAGACGCCAATTTCGGTGGCCTGTTTGCGCACAAGGCATCAACTCATGATGAAGCTCGGCAAGCCTTAGCCGCCCCCATCAATCGTCAGCACCGTCCCGGTGGTGTAGCCAGAGGCCGGGCTGGCCAGGAACGCCACCGCGTTGCCAATCTCACGGGGACTCGCCGGCCGGCCGAACGCCATGCCCGCGCTCAGTTCCCGCCAACGGTTCTCATCCCCCCACTTCGCCTGCGCTTCCGCCTTGCGCAGCATCACCAGCCGATCCGTTTCCACCGGCCCGGGATTGATCGCCACGACGCGCAGCCCATCCGCCGGAGCGCCCTTGCCCAGCGCCCGCGTGAACGCCATCAGCGCGGCGTTGCCCGCCGCCCCAGCGATGTAGCCTGTCGGGAACTTCTCGCCCGCCGCGCCAACCACGTTGACGATCACGCCTGCCCCGCGCGCCTTCATCGCCGCGTAGACGATGCGGCAAAAGGAAATGTAGCCGAACACCTTCAGGTCCCACGCCTGCCGCCACTTCGCGTCATCGACGGACACCACGTCCCCAGGCGGAATGGCGCCGGCGTTGTTCACCAGGATGTCGAGTTCGCCCGCTTCCAGCGCGACCTTCCTGACAGCGGCATCGCTCGACAGGTCGGCGGCGATGGCGCGGACATTCACCTGGCGCTTGGCGCGGATCTCTCCCGCGGCCTGCTCCAGCACCGCCGCGTCCCGCGCCACCAGGATCAGGTTGCAGCCTTCCTCGGCCAGCACCTCGGCCGCCGCCTTGCCGATGCCTTTCGAGCCGCCGGTGATCAGGACAGTCTTGCCCGCAAGCTGCAGATCCATGTTTTTCTCCCATTCCCATGATGTTAGGCAGGCTGCTCATTCCGCTCCGCAAGGCATGACGCGCCGCTTCCCGTCATGCGACAAGCCGTCGGGCCAGGAACGAAAAAATAATTTTGGATAAAGCTTCGAAATGTCATGCTGTTGCCGTTATTATGGCTCGGTTTCGACGGAAAGGCAGGCCAGTCCTGGCATGCCTGCAAAGGAGTTCTCACATGCGTAAGGTTCTGTTCGCAACCGCGGCCCTGCTGGGGATGGCCACGCTTGCCACATCCCACGCCTCGGCCGCGCCATCTGCCGGCCTGGCCGGTGTCACGGCGGCGCCCGCCCATAACCTGCTGACCAATGTCGACTACTACTGGCAACATCGCCACTGGCACCATCGCCGGTGGAACCACGGCCACTGGCGCTACTGGGATTGATGCCATTGTGCCTCAGCCAGCGCTTCGGGCTGGCTGAGGCAGCCTTCCCGCCAGTTCCTCCGAATGCCGCCCTTCCGTCCCAACCCTCGCTCGGCAAGCCGCGCCAAACGCCGCGAAAAGCGCGACGCTGTGCGGGTTGGAGGCAAACGCCCACTCCGGATGCCATTGCACGCCCAGCACCCAACCGGGGGCCGACGGCATCGCCACCGCCTCGATCGTCCCGTCAGGCGCGCTTGCCTCCACCACCAGGCTGTCCGCCAGCCGGTCTATCGCCTGGCCGTGCAGTGAGTTCACCTGGATGTTGGTGGCGCCCAAGATACGCGCCACGCTGCCGGTCAGCGTAACCCCGTGCCTCGGCCCGTAGCGCGTCTCATGCGCGCCCGGCCCGCCGCGATGGTCGCTTCGTCCCGGCCAAGCATGGACCCGCTGGATCAGCGAGCCGCCCAACGCCACGTTCAGTTCCTGTATGCCGCGGCAGATCGCCAGCACGGGGATGCCGCGTTCGATGGCAGAGCGTATCAGCGGCAGCGTCGTGTGATCGCGCTCCATGTCATGCCATTCCGGCGTCTCGCTGTCGCCGCCGTTGTAGTGGCTGGGATGGACGTTGCTCGGGCTGCCGGGGACAAGCAGCCCCGCCAGGCTGTCAAGCAAGCCCAGCATGCTTTCCCCCAACGGCGGGATCAGCGCCGGCAGCGCCCCCGCGCCGTGCAGCAAGGCCTGGGAGTACCGGGCAGGCGTCTGATGGAACGGCATCTCGGCGATGGTCTTGGCGCAGGCGGGAATGCCAACGATCATGGGTGGGAACCTCCCGAGCGGGGACGGAAGCGGTCGGCGATGACCGCGCCCAGCATGCCACAGAACATCAGCGCCGCCATGCCGCGCGGCGTGCCGTCCGTCAGCAGCCCCACCAGCAGCCCTGAACTCGCGCCCAGGCTGAACTGGAACGTCCCCATCAAGGCCGACGCGCTCCCCGCGTGCATCGCGTGCCGGCTCAGCGCCCCCGCGTTGGCGTTCGCGTTGTTGAACCCCTGGCAGCCCAGGATCACCAGCAGCGGAGCAACGACCAGCGCCAGCGCGTGCGCCCCGCTGAACGCCACAACCAGCAACGCCGCCGTGCCGGCAAGCGAAATGCGCGCGATCGCCGTCAGCATCCGCGACAAGCCGAAGCGCGGCAAAAGCTGGGCGTTGAGCTGCGAGCCGGAGATCAGGCTGACCGCGCAAACGCCGAAGACCAGCGCGAACGCCGACGGCGTCAGGCCAAACCCGTCCTCGAACACCGGCGAGCAGCCCGCCAGGTAGGCGAACATGCAGAACGTGCTGCAACCGCCCATGATCGCGTGCGTCAGGAAGGTCTTTTCCTTCAGGATCATCCAGTACCGCTCCGCCTGCCCGCCCAGGCTGAGGCGCAGCCGCCGTTCCGCTGGCAAGGTTTCCGGCAGCACGCGCCAGGCCATCAGCACGCAAACGGTCCCATAAACCGCCAGCACCCAGAAGATCACCCGCCACTGCGCGAAAACCAGGATCGCCCCGCCAACGCTGGGCGCCAGCACCGGAGCGGCCCCCATCACCAGCACAAGCCGCGACATCATGATGGCGGCGGCCTGCCCCTCGGCCAGGTCGCGCACCACCGCCCGCGCGATCACCATCCCGGCCGAGGCGCCAAAGGCCGCCGTGGTGCGGAAGACCGCCAGCCAGGTCAGGTTCGGCGCCAGCGCGCAGCCGATGGTGCTGGCCGTGAAAAGGGCGAACCCCAGCATCAGCGGCAACCGGCGGCCGAACCGGTCCGACAGCGTGCCCTGGGTGATCTGCCCGACCGCGAGGCCGGCGAACCAGCTCGCCAGCGTAAGCTGCGCCGTGCCGGGCGCGGTGCCGAACGACGCCTCCACCGCCGGGAAGGCCGGCAGGTACATGTCGGTCGCCGCCGGCCCGACGGCGATGAACAGGCCAAGCAGCGCCGGGACCCAGGCAGGCTGGCGTTTCGTGGCGACGGTGGCGCTCATCCGAGAGGCGCGCGCGGTTGGGTGGGGATGGGCGTCGTCCTTCAGGTTCGGGCGCAGGTGGAGCAAAAAGCCGCGCGGGGTCAAGTCCGTTGACAGCCACGGGGGTTTGGCTCTAGTCCCCGCTTCCCGGCGCGGAGGGGTGCCCGAGTGGCTAAAGGGGGCGGACTGTAAATCCGCTGGCGTGCGCCTACGTTGGTTCGAATCCAACCCCCTCCACCAGTTCGCGTGTCGTCAGTCGAACAAGGCGCTGTATCCGGATAAACCGCTTCAGGCAGCCGCCGCCTGCGCCGTGTCGCCGGCCGATCTCAACGTCTCCCACAATCCCCCCGGACCCAGCAGGGCCGACAGGATGGCAGCCTGCACGCTCTCCGAGGCAAGCGCTTGCTTGCTCATCGCCTGATGCGCCGCCATCGCGTCCATGATCGCCTTCATGAGTTCGTCAGAAAGACTCGGGGAGTTGGCGAACCGAGCCTTCGTGTTCGCCGCCGCCTGGGCGCGCAAGATGTCGGACTCCAGCAGCTTGGCCTTCAGCACGTCCATGTAAACCACCTGATCGCCCTCCGTCAGGTCGCCTTCGAACACGCCGTTGATGGCCTGGATGATCTCCGCCAGCCGCAGCTTGTGCTTGTCCTGCACCTGCCCCGACCCGCTCTCGCTGACCGGCGCCAGCGGCGCGCCCGCCGCGTCCAAGCCCTCCAGCGCCAGCTTCTGCTGCCCGAGGTCCCGCATCTTGTGGTGCGTCAGCTTCAGCGCCGAAAGGTCCACCCCGTCGCGCTCCCGCCCGTAGTCCAGCAACGGCAGCAGCATCTTGGCGAACAGGTAAAGCTTCTCGTACTCGGTGTTCCCGTAGTCGAACATCTGCCCGAGGAACTCGTAGACGCGTACGTAGGTGCCAAGGTCCCGCTTGAACAGCAGCAACGCCTCCATCTCGTCCCGCGCGTCCTGGTGCGCCTTGCTCCCCTCCGCCGCCGCCTGCCGCATCGTCCGGGCCTGCTTGAACGCCGCCAGGAGCCGGCTGCTCACCGGGTTCAACGCCGCGTCCAGGTTCGCCTGCGTGGACTTCGGGTTGACCACCACCAAGGCGACCCGCTCGACCTCGAACCGGTCGTAGCGCCCGCCCGCGTCCAGCTTGTTGCGCAGGTCCAGCACCACGTTGGGATCGCTCACGTCCGCCAGCTCCGCCGTCGTGTGATACTGCTGGAACGCCGCCAGCACCTCCCCCGGCTCGTTCACGAAGTCCACGACAAAGGTGGTGTCCTTGACGCAGTGCCCGTCCCGGTACGCCCGGTTGAGCCGCGACAACGTCTGCACCGCCTGGATGCCGCCCAGCCTGCGGTCAACGTACATGGCGCTCAGCAACGGCTGGTCGAACCCTGTCTGGAACTTGTTCGCCACCAGCAGGATCGCGAACGCCGGAGTGTCGAAAGCCCCCCTTATGTCCCGCCCGTTCAGGCCGGGGTTCATGTTGGCCTCGGTGAACTCGTCCGGCCCGCTCTCCGGGTCCGTCACCCCGCCCGAGAACGCGACCAGCAGCCCGATCGGGTAGCCGTGCCGCCGGATGTAGGCTTCCATCGCCTTCATCCACCGCACCGCCTCCTTGCGGCTGGCGGTCACCACCATCGCCTTCGCCTTGCCGTCCAGCAGGTGCGCCACGTTCTGCCGGAAATGCTCCACCACGATTTGCACGCGCGCGGCGATGTTGACCGGGTGCAGCCGCACCCAGCCCATGATGCCCTTCCTCGCCTCGCTGGCGTCCACCTCCCTGTCGTCGATCTCCTTGCCGTTGTGCGTCAGGCGGAACGCCAGCTTGTAGGACGTGTAGTTCCGCAGCACGTCGAGGATAAACCCCTCCTCGATCGCCTGCCGCATGGAGTACAGGTCGAACGCCGCCGGCAGGTTGTCCTTCCCCGCCGGCTTGCCGGGGTCGGGGCGCCGCCCGAAAAGCTCCAGCGTCTTGGCCTTCGGCGTGGCGGTGAAGGCGACGTAGCTGATGCCGGCGTCCTGCCTCGCTCGGCTGCCCATCTTCGCCGCCAGGATGTCCTCCACGCTGATTTCCCCGCCGTCCTCCAGTTCCTTCCGCTCCGCCGGCGCCAGCACGGCCTTCAGGTCGGTCGCCGACTTGCCAGTCTGCGACGAGTGCGCCTCGTCGGCGATCACCGCGAAGCGCTTGCCCTCCGTCGCCGACAATTCCCGCACCGCGTCCAAAGCGAAGGGGAACGTCTGTATGGTGCAGACCACGATCTTCTTGCCCGCTCCCAGCGCGTCAGCCAGTTCGCGGCTCTTGCCTCCCCCGTCCCCGGTGATGACCGCGACCACCCCCTTGGTCCGTTCGAAGCTCTCGATCGCCGCCTGCAACTGCGTGTCCAGCACCGTGCGGTCGGACACCACGATCACCGTGTCGAACATCTTCCGGTCAGCCGCGTCGTGCAGGTCGGCCAGGAAATGCGCCGTCCAGGCGATGGAGTTGGTCTTGCCCGACCCCGCCGAGTGCTGGATCAGGTAGCGCCCGCCC
>CAXTXZ010000042.1:0-13411 GCA_964248015.1 uncultured Rhodopila sp.
CCCACGACTGATGTTGCGAGCGCGTTGCGCAGCGAGCAGCACAAGTTCAAAGCGGTTGGGTACTCGTTGGACGCAATCTTCGACGGTGACGCGCGCCATACGCTCAGCCTCCGGGTTCATAGCTCAAGGGATCGGCATAATTAAGCAAGGCAATCAAGTTTTACAAGGCATGCACGAGATGCACGGGGGCCGGGACGTTACATTGCACTGCTTGGCTAGGACGCATTCAATGGAAAAATTGACCCGCATGACGTGAATCTGGCAGGTTCTTCGGAAATTGATATTGTTACGTAAACTTAAGAGGATTGGCTTGGCATGCATGCCAAAATTCATGAGCGCCTCAGCCTGTCACCTCATTCGGTTCTAACGCAAAAGGCCAGCTTGGAACTTCTGCTCCATGCTTGTGCTGAGACACAGGATGAATTCGACAATCTCCGCGCAAGGCAGGATTTACCCGGGCTGGGCCTGGAATGCCGGTCATGACACGCCCCTTGTTCGACTATCTGATCGTTGGGGCTGGGTTTGCCGGGGCGGTGCTGGCGGAGCGGCTGGCCAACGTCGCCAACAAGAAAGTGCTTCTCATCGACCGCAGGCCCCATGTCGGCGGCAACGCCTATGACCAGCAGGACGCGGCAGGCATCCTGGTGCATCGTTATGGACCCCACATTTTCCACACCAACTCCTTGGACATCGTAACCTACCTATCGGCCTTCACTGAATGGCGCCCCTACGAGCATCGGGTGCTGGCTGAGGTGCAAGGCATGCTTTTGCCAATCCCCATTAATCGGACGACGGTGAACCGCTTCTTCGGCTTGCAGCTTGCGGCCGACGATGTTGCCGCATTCCTGGCTACCAAAGCCATTGAGTTGGCGACCGTGGAAACGTCCGAAGACGTGGTCCTTTCCAAAGTGGGTCGCGAACTCTACGAGGCTTTCTTCAAGGGCTACACCACGAAACAATGGGGCCTGGAGCCAAAGGCGCTCGACAAGTCCGTGACCGCTCGGGTTCCTGTGCGGACGAATGACGATGATCGCTATTTTGGTGACCGGTTCCAGATGATGCCGCTGCACGGCTACACGCGCATGTTCGAGAATATGTTGAGAAGCTCTAATATTGCATTGAGTTTATCAAGCGAGTTTCGTGACGTGGCAAGCAGCGTGAATTTTGGCCACCTCATCTTCACTGGCCCTGTGGATGAATTCTTCGACTACCGCTTCGGCAGGCTGCCCTATCGGTCGCTGCGCTTCGAGCATCGCACTCTGCCGCAGGAGCAATGCCTGCCCGTGGCCGTGGTCAATTACCCAGCGCCGGATGTCGCCCACACCCGGATCACCGAGTATAAGCACCTGACCGGCCAGCGGCACAGCCAGACCAGCATCAGCATGGAATACCCGTGCGCTGATGGCGATCCCTACTATCCGGTGCCGACTGCTGCGAATGCCGCGCTCTACGCGCGCTATGCCGATTTGGCGCGGGCGACCAATGGCGTATCGTTTGTTGGCAGACTGGGGACGTATCGATACTATAATATGGACCAGGTGGTTGGCCAAGCGTTGACGCTCTTCGCCAAGCTTGCCCATGCGGACGCGGTTGATTAACATCCGCTTGGGGCTGCGTTGATAAGCCGTGTTTGGCAGCGCAACAAACAGGCTGACAGGCTTTAACCGCTGAAAGGCAAGTGTCCCGGTGCCGGACGCCTTTGGGTATGGCAATCCATGGACGTCACGCTGCGCTGCACTGGAAATCAAGGCATGTCACCTTACCAGTTTTACTGCAACCATTGCGTCTTGTCTTACTTTCGCCTTTATGTCAGCAATCCTGTTACTTGAAATTATCTTGTCTGCGGGCTGCATCAAGAAATATTTGATTCCTGTTACATGGACTGGAACGGGTAACACTAATGTTCGCCCGGAGCCAGCGGCATCCTTAACAGACAGGGTACGGTTGATCTCTGTCGCATCCCAAGCTGCCGCCTCCAGCAGGTGCGCCGTTGGCTGGGAACGATACACACCGCCAGCCGGGACACATACCCTCCCTGGTGCGTGCGGGCTATCGCGCGTCTAGCCGTTAATCCCTTGCAGCCGTCCTCGGCACGGCAACCGCTTGGTTGCTCGCGTAACCTGTCACCAGGATGCAAAACGTCGTGATGTTCCTGGAGCTTACGGTGCCGGCGCACAGAATCGAACTGTGGACCTACTGATTACGAATCAGTTGCTCTACCCCTGAGCTACGCCGGCATTCCCGCGCGGCGCACGCTATACAGTCACAATGCACCGCAAGCAACCAGCGTTCGCAACGAGCCCTCCGGCATGACCCCAATGGATCTGGCCTTCGCCGAGGCCCGCGCCGCCGCCCTCCGTGGCGAAATTCCGGTCGGCGCCGTGGTGGTGGACGCTGAAGGCAGCGTCATCGCCTCCGCCGGCAACCAGACAGAGGCCGATAACGACGCCACCGCCCATGCGGAAATCGTTGCGCTCCGCCTCGCCGCCTCCCGGCTCGGCAGCCCGCGCCTGACAGGGTGCGATCTGCTCGTCACTTTGGAACCTTGTCCCATGTGCGCCCAAGCCATCAGCCTGTTCCGTATCCGTCGCCTGGTTTTCGCCGCCTACGATCCGAAGGGAGGCGGGGTTGATCATGGCCCCCGTGTCTTCGATGCCTCATCCTGCCACCATCATCCCGAAATCGTCGGCGGCGTTCGTGAGCAGGAGGCCACGGCTTTGTTGCGCGACTTTTTCCGGAAAAAGCGGCACTAGGCCGGCATGCGCCCCAAAGCCCTGTTCAGCGCGCCCGACCTTGCTCGGCTGCCGATCGTCGTCGACAAACGCGCTGTCAGCCTGGCCGAAGGCTTGCGCGCCGGCCTGTCCGTCGCGGTCATCATTGCCCTTGGCGAGTACCTGACGCTGCCGCTGCTGCGCGAGGCCGCGCTCGCCGCCTTGCTGACCTGCATCTGCGACCCCGGCGGCCCCATCCGCCGTCGCGTGCCGGTGCTCCTCAGTTTCACGCTGATCGGCGCCGGCGTCACCGCCAGTTACGGGCTGCTGCGCGACCTTGGCCCGGCCGTTGCCCTTCCGTTGGGCGTGCTTGGCCTGTTCTGCTGCTCCTTCGCCCGCATCTACGGTCCAGCGCCGCAGCAACTGGGCGCCCTGCTGAGCGTCGTGCAGATCCTTTCGCTCGACCAGGGTGATCCCAGCCTGACGCGGGCCGCGCTTGTCGGCGCCGCATTCATAGCTGGCAGCCTGTGGGCAATCCTGCTGACCCTGGTCATCTGGCGAATCCACCCCTTCCTGCCGGCGCGGCGGGCGGTGGCGCAAACCTACCGTGCCCTGTCGGAGCTTGTCGGTGACCTTGATCTGTTGACGCACGGTCCGGCACGCACCGACGCCGCCTGGGAAGCGCATGCCCGCAAGCACAGGCGGGCAACCCGAGAGGCGATAGAGGCGGCCCGCAAGGCGATCATGGACATCGCCCAATCACGCGGCGCCGCCGGCAACCGCGCCGCGCAGATCATGATCCGGCTGGAAACGGCGGACCAGATTTTCGGCGGCTGCATCGCCCTGAGCGATTTGCTCGAACATGGCTCCGCATCCGAACGCAAGGTCGCGGAGCACATTCTGCAACGCATGCGGCCGGTGCTGCTGACGCTGGGGCAGGTGATCGTCAGCGACGACGCCGAAGCGCATCGCGACATCGATGGCGCGCTTGCCGCGATCGCCGGCGAAGCGGCTGGGCTTCCCGACAAAACCCCGTTGCGCGCCGTCATCAGCCAGATCCTTGAGCGGTTGCGCATCGCCCACACCCTGGCCGGGCCGGCGACCCTCGGCCCCGGAGCCGACCAGGCCGGCCGGCCGCCGCCGCTCTGGCAGCGCATCATCCGGCCGCTGCGCGCCAACCTGACCTGGAAATCGCCGGCGCTGCGCCACGCCTTGCGCACCGGCGTTACCGCCGCGCTCCCTTTGGCGTTCACGATGGCTTGGTTCACCCCATACGACCACTGGCTGACCATCACTGTCGTGGCGACAATGCAGCCGTATTATTCGCTTACCTACACCCGTGCGATAGAACGGGTCGTCGGCACGGCAATCGGCGGCATGGTCGCGGCGTGCGTCGGGCTCATGTGCACGACGCCGTTCTCCGAGACCGTTGCGATGTTCGCCCTGTCAGTTGCCGCCTTCGCGGTTCGGGCCGTCAGTTTCGGCCTTTTCATGCTGGCGCTGACACCGTTTGTCGTCCTGCTCGTCGAGACCGGATCGCCAGGCACCAATGAATGGATGATCGCGTTCGCCCGCGCGACGCTGACGACGATCGGCGGCGTGATCGCCATTGGCGCCAATTTCCTGCTATGGCCAAGCCGGGAGCCGGATCTGCTGGCGGCGGAGGTCAGGCAAGCCATCAACACCCACAGCGCATACGCCAATGCTGACTTCTCAGCCTTGTTGGAGGAAGCCGACGGCGCTTCACTTAACCAAGCTCGCCGCGATGCCGGGGTCGCCAGCAACAACCTGGAAGCCTTGATCACGCGCGCCCTGCTTGAACCCGGCAACAAGCACCAAGACCAGCTAGAGGCCGCCATGGTCGTCGATGCCGCGTTGCGTCGGTTCGCGGGTCGCCTGGCAACGCTGCAACACGACCAGGCAACCGCCTTGCGTCTCGCGCCGCCAACGCTGCGGGCCTGGCGCGAGTGGGTCACCGGGTCGTTGCGCGCATTGGCTTCGGGAAGCACGACGCTGCTGCCTCGGCCAGCCGGCGCCGAGGCAGACGCGCTTGTTCGCATCGCCCGGCAAATCGAGCTTATGGCAGGCGCCATGCAACGGTTGCCATAGCATCCGACCGGCAGAAACGGCCCTCCCACGATCCGATGCATGGCCAACCAGGCACTGTCGCGCTCACTGACCAATGATCATGATTCCGGATGGCTGATCGAACGCCGACTCCGGCAGGTGATGATACCTTGCACCCGTGACTGATCCGATACTCCCGCTTCTGGTCGTTGATATGGCGGCTCTGCTGCTGGCCGGCGCGGCTTGCGGGTTCATGCCCCGAGGCAGCGGCGGCATTGTCACGGCAGGCCTCTGCGTGCTGGGCGCCCTGATTTGCCTTCCTCCGCTGCTGATCGCGCTGCCGGCGACGGCGCTTGACCTTCCGATCGGGCCGCCCGGGCTGTCATTGCATCTGGCGCTCGATCCCGTGTCGGTGTTTTTCCTGCTGCTTGCTTTCGCGAGCGGCGCCGCGGTCGCGGCGTTCCAGGCAGCCAAAGCGCCGATGGCTGGGGCGTCAGAGGCACGGGTCGCCGCCGTCTGCCTTGCGGGAACCAGCCTGACGTTGCTGGCGGCTGATGCCATGAGCCTTGCCATCGGCGCCGCGCTGGCTGGCGGTCCCCTTTTCCTCCAGCGGAAGGACCGGCGGGGACACATCATCTTGTTGATCCCGCTGCTGTTGCTGTCGGCGATTTGCCTGCTGGCCCCTGACGGCTCCGCCCCGCGCTTCGACGCCATACGCGACACACCGATCGCGCCAGGCCAGGCGATGGCCGCCGCATCCCTCACAGCCGCCGCCGTCATTGTCATGCTCTGCTATCCCCGCGCCACGCGCTGCGAGACCCGTGACGCCTTGACCGCCGGAGCGTTGCTGCCTGCTGGCTGCTATCTCCTGCTGCGTGTCGTCGTCGATCTTTGCGGTTCGGAGCTGCAAGGCTGGTGGCCCCTCGGCCTGCTCCTCCTTGGCGGCTGCCTGGCCGCGTTGGGAGCTTGGGGCGCCGCCAGGCAGCCTGACATCGACAAAAGCGTTGTCGGCCTGATCCAGCGGCAGGCGGGGTTGGTCATGGTGGGCATTGCCCTGGCGCTGCTGGCCCGTGCCGCCGATCTGCCGGAGGCGCAGTCGGCGGCCTTGGCGACCGTGATGCTGCTGGCGATCGCCAGCAGCTTTGCCGGCGTGCTGGCAACGCTCGCGGCGCATGCGATCGGCCTGCATGCCGGCGCATACCGGCTGTCGCACCTGGGCGGCCTGGCGCACATGATGCCAATGGTTTCGGGATTGCTCGCCGTGGGATTGCTGGGCCTGTCGGCACTGCCGCCAGGCATCGGGTTCGCATGCCTGTGGCTGGCGTTCCAGAGCATCCTGACCTCGCCACGCACAGGTGGCCTGATGGCGCAGTTGCCGCTGGCGCTGGCCGTGGCGGGCCTGGCGCTGTCTGCCGCGATCGCCGGCACGGCTTCGGCGCGCCTTATCGGCGTTGCCAGCCTGGGCAGGCCACGCCTGCCGCGCAGTGTTGTCCATGAAAGCAATCTGCCCGCCCGCGCCATCCTGCTCACGTTGGCGGGCTTTTCCACAGCCACCGGATTACTGCCAGGACCCGCGCTTTGGATCCTGGCGGGGCCGGCGATGCTTGCGGTCACGGATGTCCAACCGCGCGTGCCTTCCTACCTGACCTTGCCAATGCTGGCGCTTTTGGCCGTGGTCACCGGAGGCATCATGCTTTTGCTGCGCTGGAGGCGACGCGAACCCAGGACTGTCGGGCCATGGATGCAGGGAATGGACCCCCCGGACGGCCTGCCGTACGGCGAGCCAGCGGCGCAGGCAAGCGCCATCGGTTTCTTGCCCGAGCTTCCTGGCATTCCGCTGCCGAAGCTGCCTCTCGTTCCAGCCTTCCCGCCGCTGGGCCGGCTTTCGCCAACAGCGGCGTTTTGCATGATCCTGGGCGGATTTGGACTGCTTCTGTTGCTGCTGGGAGTGACAGGATGAGCATCGTGCTGTCGCTCCTCGCGCAAGCGCTGCATCTTCTTCTGATGATGATCGTGGCGCCAACGGCGGCCGGCGCGGCGGACTGGCTTGAGGCGCGGTTCGCCAAGCGCGCCGGCCCACCCGTCCTGCTGGCCTGGCGCGATCTCGTGCGGCTTTCGCGAAAAACCTCTGTCCAGTTCGAGGGCATGTCGGTGGTGTCGGTGATCGCGCCCAAGGTTTGCCTGGGCGCCACCGTGTCGGCCGCCGTCCTTGTGCCGTCGTTCACGCTGGGCATGGCGCTGTCGCCACTGGCTGACCTGCTCGTTGTCATCTCCCTCATGATTGTGGCGCGCTTGGCCCGGGCCATTGCCGCGCTGGATTGCGGCGCTGCCCTGCCAGGGCTTGCCGCGCAGCAGGACAGCGCGATGGCTGTGCTGGCGGAGCCAGCGCTGATGCTGTTCGCCTTCACGATGGCGCTGATGGCAGGCAGCTTTAACCTGGAAGCCATCATGATCCAGCAGCACGATGGTTTGCTGGCGCCGACGGCCGCCGCCGCCCTAGCGCTGACCGTGTTGCTGGCGCTGGCTTTCGTGGATTGCGAGGTCGGCCAATCGGCGTCCGACCAGATGTTGGGCGGGACTGACCTTGCCCTCTCCCAACTGGCTGCCTGGCTTCGGCGCCTCGTCTGGATCGACCTGATAGGCGGCTTGTTCCTGCCCATGGGCATCGCCACGGCGGACGCGGGCCTGCTGAGCTGGCTGATCGGGTTGGTGTGCTGGCTGGTCAAGGTGATTGTGTTCACCCTGGGCTTGGCCGCTCTGCGGACGTTCATGGCTCGGATTTCCCGGCGTCGGATGTTGGATCTGGCTGGCATGGCCGCGCTGCTTGCCCTGCTTGCCACGATCATGGCGCTGACCAACTCGGCGACAACGTGAACGCGCTCGCCCAAGGGAGTGCAGGCGTTGCTTTGGTCATGGCCTTCGCCCTGCTGCCAGCACGCCAAATCACGGCCGTGTCGATCCTGGTGGCTGTCCAGTCCGGTGCGGTAGCCATTGTCGCGGCCGTCGCCGGGTATCCCGCGCTGGCGATCCCGCCTCTGTTGCTTGCTGGCCTGGTCTGGCGCATGCGGACAAAAGCTGAGCCGCTGACGACCAAGCCGGCAGGCGGCGCCAGGCTGGCGGTTATCGGCTCTGCCGTCCTGGCGATGCTATGCCAGTCCGCATCCGTCCCAAGCGCGCCTCTTGCGGTGTTTCTGATTTCAATGCTGCTAGCCACGATCCAGGTAAATCCTTTAATGCGGCTAGCCGCCTTGGTTGGCATGCAAAACGGGATTGCGTTGGCGGGCTGCATGACGCTGGCGCCACCGGTTCTGCCTCTCGCATGCCTGCTCCTGCCGCTGCCGTTCGCCGCGAGCCTGGCGACGAAACGACGTGCTCTTTCCGCCCCATCATGGGCCAAGTCGGCATGGATCAGGCGGCCGTGGACCAGGTGGGTTGCGCTGGTTCTGGCCGCGGCTATGTTTGTGGCGACGCTTACGGTGCCGCTTAGCGCCCATGCGTCGGTCTTCGCCCCGCTGATCGCGCTTGCCGGCGTGCTGCATGCCTGGTCCACCCGGACCCGGCACACGCTGGCGCGGCAAGCCGCCGCCGTCATGCAGCTCGGATTTACCTTGCTGGCGATCTGCGCCACCGCGCCGGTCACCGCTTGGCTCGCAATCGCCGCCGCCGTCTTCGTGGCACTCTGCCCAACGCTGCCACGACGGCGGGGTACCGCCATCCTGGCGCTTTCCGCCGCTGGCCTTGCCTTGTTCGGTTTGCTGACCCTGCCATTCCCCCTGGTTGGCTATTTCAGCCTTTTCGTGGGCTACGCAGTGATCGCGGCCTGTATCCCTGCCCTTGGCGTGCCGCTCGTCATCCTGCTGCTGCGCCAGACGAGCCTTGTTGCGCTGCCCGACGCCGCCGCCACGCTTTTGCTTGGCCTTGCCGTTGCTGCATTGTTAGGCAGCTCATCTCTGCTGATGATTTCGGCAAGCAAAAACCTTCTTGGATGGCGCCATGCCAGCCACATCGCCCTCGCTGTCCTGCCCCTTGGGCTTGGTCGTGCGGATAGCCGCTTCGCCACGCTGGTCTTGCTTGTCCTGCTGATCCTGGCAGATGCCGCGATTCCTGCCGTGGCGTGCGCCGATGTCGTCTTGTTTCCCGGGTTGGCCCTGGTCGTGCTTGATGTCGCGAGACACGATCCATGGCTTCTGGCTGCTCTTGCCATCGGTGCGGTTCCCATGCTCTCGGCTTTTGGCATACCCAAGGCATTGCCTTCCCCAAGCAGCATGATACCTCTTGTTCTCGCCCTTCTGTTCGGCTTCTTCGCGCCCGACTCCCTGGTGCATTGGTTGCAGGCGCTGGCTGCCGTTCGCCCATGACGCCGGCACAGGATATTGTTCGCGCCGCTGAAGCGGAATTGTGCCGCCCTTGGTTGCGTCACATCCTGTCCCACGCCTCCTGGTCGGCACTGGCACATGCGGCGGCCGCCCAATCCTGGGTTCTTCTCGCGCAGTGGGCCGATACGGTCCAGGTCCATGCCCTGCTGCTGGACCCGGCGGCCATGGCGATCATTCCTGTTTCAACCGGGGTGGAAGCCGGGCATTACCCTGCGTTTTCCGCCACGTTTCCCGGGGCCGCGCTCTACGAGCGCATGGTTCGCGACCTGTGGGGTCATGAGGCCGAAGGCGCCCTTGACATGCGTCCTTGGCTCGATCACGGCAAATGGTCCCAGCAGCACCCAATGGCGGCGCGGACCCGCCTTTCCTCGGACGTTAAAACGCCTCCCCTGCCGCCGGCGCAGGCCGATTTTGGAATGATGCTGACGCTAGGGCCAATCTGGGGCCGGATTGACGAACCCGCCCAGCTTCGGTTGGCCCTTGAAGGGCCGGCTATCAGGCGAGCCGAAAGCCGCCTGGGTTTTTCCCACAAGGGCACGATGACACTGATGCGGGGGAAGTTGCCACGTGTCGCCGCGCGTTTCGCCGCGCGCCTTTCCGCGGATGCCACCGTTGCCCATTCCGTTGCCTTCGCGGAGGCGACCGAGTCTGCCTGCGACGCGCCCGCGCCGCCGCGCGCCGTTGCCCTGCGCATCATCATGATGGAGATTGAACGGATTGCTGGCCATCTCGACAATCTTGCCGAGGTCGGCCGCCTGATGAACTGGCATTCCATGCGGACACGCTGCGCCACGCTGCGCGAAGTTATCTTGCGTGCCTGCGCGA
Source organism: uncultured Rhodopila sp. (assembly GCA_964248015.1). Lineage (GTDB taxonomy): Bacteria > Pseudomonadota > Alphaproteobacteria > Acetobacterales > Acetobacteraceae > Rhodopila. The sequence goes on from CAXTXZ010000042.1 coordinate 9,980, forward strand.
CGGCTTTTGGCCATCGGCTGATGATGGACTGCGTCGTGCCGGGGGGAGTAGCGGTTGATATCGCCGACGGCGGCGCGGAAACCCTGCTGCGCGCCCTGGGCGGCCTTGCATCCCAACTGCCTGCGCTCCGGAACCTGCACGACACGGCCATGGCCATCCGCCTGTCCGGCATCGGGCACGCCGCGGCAAGGCTGGCGATGGCCTTCGGCGTTGGCGGCGTCGTCGGCCGAGCCTCTGGCAACGGCTTTGATGTGCGAAACTTGTTCGCCGCGGGCTACCAACCGCTTTCCTTCCGCGTCGCGACACGTCCCGACGGCGACGCCGCTGCCCGTCAAAGCGTACGGCTTGCGGAAATCGAGGAAAGCCTGCGCCTGGTCGGCATCACTCTTGAAGGCATGCCGAAGGGGCCGCTGACAGCCGCTTTGCCGCCGGTCAGCGGCGAAGGCATTGGCTGCGCCGAGTCGATCCGCGGCGACGTGTGGCATTGGTTGCGACTGGACAGCGGGCAGGTTGCCGCCGCTTTTCCGCGCGATCCGGGTTGGGCGCTGTGGCCGCTGGCGGAACGCGTGCTGGAACATGCCACAGCCGATGATGTGGACCTTGTTCGTGCCTCTTTCGCCCTCCCGGCTTCGGGGATGGACCTTTGACCAGGCGCCCCGCATCGAAGGAACCGATCGATCAAGAGACAACCCGTTTCCTGACGGATCGCCTGGAAGCCGCCGCGCAGGCGCGCCTGGGGCGAAGCCTGGCGCTACGCCACGTCAATACAGGAAGTTGCAATGGCTGCGAGTTGGAGCTGCGCGCCCTCAGCAACGTTTTTTACGACTTGGAACGCTTCGGTTTGCGTTTCGTAGACAGTCCGCGTCATGCTGACGTTCTGCTGGTAACCGGCCCCTTGACGCACAACCTGCGGCGAGCCTTGGAGCAGGCGTGGGACGCAACCCCCGAGCCGAAATGGGTTGTCGCCATTGGCGACTGCGCCGTTGATGGCGGCGTTTTCAGGGGCAGTTACGCGGTCCTGGGCGGGACGGGTCTTTCCGTGCCGATAGACCTGGCGATTCCAGGCTGCCCGCCAACGCCCGCGCGTATCTTGTCGGGACTACGATCGTTGCTTGAAGCGAACGCACGTTGAAAGCATCCTCTCCCGCGGGCGGGAGAGAAAAAGGACAACAAGCTAGCTCGCGGTTGGCTCCATGGCCTTCCTGCTGTGGGTCCTGTGGGCGCTGGCCTTGTGGACCGACAGATGGTGTGACTTCGTCCTGGTATGGCTGGCGGCCAGAACCGGGGTGGCAACCAGAGCCGCGGCCGGCAGGGCTACGGCAAGCATGGCGATCAGGCGCTTGAGCGAAAGGGTCACGAGCGGAAATCCCGGTGCAGCAGTGGATGGAGATTGAATGATGGCCGAGGCAAAGTATTGGCCCTGGCCTACTGGATTCATCTTGCATCAAAATGAGCCAGGAAAGCAACATAATTCACGCGGCAAGCGCCGGTCAAAACAGGCCGTAGCGGCAGGCAAGCAACAATTTCGTCCATGGCGACAATCCGACTCGCTGGTCAAGATGTTGCCATCCCCGCCGCTCCACCGCCGACAAAATGGCGTCATAGGTCGCGCCCATCAGCCGAGCCGGTTTCATTGCGGATCGATTACAGAGCGCCATGGCTCGGCGGGCTTCGTCGAAATAGCCATGCGCGAGGCGGGCCAGTCGGTTGCAAGCTGCCGGCAACCTGTCGGATGCCAGGATCGCCGCTGGATCAGCCGGCACGCCGGCATCATTCAGGTACTCGCGCGGAAGGTAGATCCGGCCCCTGGCCGCGTCCTCCTTGATGTCCCGCAAGATGTTAGTGAGTTGCAACGCCCGGCCAAGCGCATGGGCGACCTGATCGGCGGCGGGCGAGGCATCGCCGAATGTCCGGACGGACAAGCGCCCCACGGCCGCCGCCACGCGATCACAATACACATCCAGCTCGGCGATGGGCGGCGCAAGGATCACGGTCTCCGCGTCCATTTGCATCCCGTCGATGACCGCGATGAAATCCTCGGCCCGAAGCTGGAAGCGCGGCACCGCCGCCGCGAGCACCCGGGTGACCGGTCCCTCGGTTTCGCCTCTGTATATACGGGCTATGTTGTCGCGCCATGTCGCCAGCCCACGGCGTTTTTCGTCCAACGTCCCGCCGTCGTCGGCGATATCGTCAACGATCCGGCAGAATGCGTAGATCGCATACATCGCGTGACGCCGGTCGGGCGGAAGCATCCGCATGCCGTGGTAGAACGATGTTCCGGCGGACCGAACGATCGCATCGACCGCGTCAAGATCCGCTTGCTCGACGCCCAGCGGCGTGGCGTTCCTCATGCCAGGAACTGGGCTGACGCCAGCGCGCTGAACACGAAATCGGTCTTCGCCAACTTCACGCGCGCGGCGACCGGATCATTCCGTCTTAAAAGTTTCGTCAGCCGCTTTGACAAGCCGTGGATCATCGCGGTTTCCAGGCGGAGCCGTCGATCCAGCACGATCCTCGGCAAAAGGGCCGCGGCCTGGTTCAACCGGTCGACGTGGTCCAGCAAGATGGCGAAAACGCCGCGCAACGCCGGGCTCTCCGCCGGCTGGCGCAACTGGTCAACCGAGGCGCCAAAATGGTCCAGCAGCGCCTGCGGCAGGTAGCACCGGTCCAGCACGGCGAGATCCTGCGCGCAATCCTGTAGATGATTGAGGATTTGCAGCGCGATGCACAACGCGTCGGACGGCGCGTGGGATTCATGGCTCTCGCCGTGCAGGTCCAGGACGTAGCGGCCCACCGGTGCGGCGGAATAATGACAATAGTCATAAAGCTCGTCCATGGTCGCGTAACGCAGCTTCGTCGCATCCCGGCGAAACGCCGTCAGCAGGTCGGCGCCGTGACGGGACGTCACCCCGGTCCGTGCCAGGCTGGCGCACAGGGCCAGCGCGCTGCGTGATCCGGTTTGCCGACGGCCCAGGAGCACGTCTTCCATGATCCCCAGCCGAGCAAGCTTCTCCTCCGGCGACAGCAAGGGCGAATCGGCGATGTCGTCGGCATTGCGGGCGAAAGCATAGAAGCAATGGATGGGTTCGCGATACTTTCGGGAAACCAGCAGCGAGCCGACGGGGAAATTCTCATCTTGCCGACCCTTGCCAGACCAGGTCTCGACATCGAGAGCCTCGGGATCGTCCTGTCGGGTCATCCCGTTGTTTCCTGATAGGCGCGTCCCTTCCAGGCGACGCCGCGGCCCAGCGCATGATTGACCGCCGAGCCAATGGTCGCACCCATGTAAAAACCAGCGATCAACGGCAGCAAGGGCGCCCAGAGCCATGACCGCCCGTAACGGCGCAGCGTTGGCCAATACGACATCGCCATGGCCAGCCAGGCCGCCACGCCACAGCAGCGCGCAACGCCGTCGCCGAACAGGGCCGCGGC
>CAXTXZ010000043.1:0-13101 GCA_964248015.1 uncultured Rhodopila sp.
TAGGAATTCACAAATTTCCTGCCTTGGCCTTTCACTCATAGCACGCTTTTTGCATCGCGTTGGCTGAATTGCATTGACCCCAAGCGAAATGACTTGATAATCGCCTGATTATGGCGATCGCCCCCCGTCTCGACCTACGCCAAAGCCAGACGCTGGTCATGACGCCTCAGCTGCGTCAGGCGATCAAGCTGTTGCAATTCTCCAACATCGAGGTCAATGCCTTTGTCGAGGAGGAAATGGAGCGGAACCCCCTGCTGGAGCGCGACGACACAGCCGACGCGCCAGTGGGGGAGCGTGCGGCACTGGACCAGCTTGAATCACGGCAACCAAGCCTGCCAGATGCGGCGGACGCGGTTCGCGCGGCCACTCTTCCCGCGGACGCCGCCGCGCCATTGGATTCCGATTTCACGAACGCCTATGACGCCGGCGGTGTCAGCGACGGCGCGGCTTTGCTGGGCCGCATGGGCAGCGGCGGCGGCAGCCATGGCTTTGAGAGCGACGATCGCGGCATCGACGACTTTGCCGGCGATGAGCAGTCGTTGCGTGAATACCTTGGTGAGCAGTTGCGGCTCAGCTTCGTCAATCCGGTGGACCGCATGATCGGCGCCCATCTGATCGCCCTGCTTTGTCCGGCTGGGCGCCTGACCGCCGAACCGGCGGCGATCGCCGAGGCGATGGGCCTGCCGCTGGAGCATGTCGAAGCCGTGCGTGCCGTCATGATGCGGTTCGACCCGGCTGGGCTTTTTGCGCGCAGCCTGAAGGAATGCCTCGCGGCGCAGCTCGCGGAGCGTAACCGTCTGGACCCGGCGATGGAGACGCTTCTCAGCCATTTGGATCTCCTGGCCAAACGTGACCACCGCCGCCTGATGATGCTATGCGGCGTGGATGCCGAGGACCTGGCGGACATGGCGGCCGAGATCCGCGCGCTCGATCCAAAGCCCGGCGCCACGTATGACAGCACGCCCGCAAGGCTTGTTGTTCCAGATCTGCTGATGCGCCAGCTTCCTGACGAAAGCTGGATCATTGAGCTGAACCCGGAAACCATGCCGCGTGTGTTGGTCAACGAGCGGTTCTACGCCAAGGTGGCGCCCCAGGTGAAAAAGGACGAGAAGGTCTTCCTGACCGAGCGGCTGGCGAACGCCAACTGGTTGGTGCGGTCGCTGCAGCAGCGTGCTCAAACCATTCTCAAAGTCGCCGCCGAGATCATCCGCCAGCAGGACGGTTTCCTGCGGCTCGGCGTGGCGCACCTGCGCCCACTGATCTTGCGTGACATCGCGGAAGCGGTGGAACTGCATGAAAGCACGGTCAGCCGGGTGACGGCGAACAAATACATCGCCACGCCGCGCGGAACCTTTGAGCTGAAATACTTTTTCACGACGGCGATACATGGGACCAATGGCGGCTCCTCGCACAGCGCCGAGGCCGTGCGTCATCGTATCCGCGGCCTGATCGATGCCGAACCGTCCGAGGATATCCTTTCGGATGACGCGATCGTCGCGATGCTGCGGCGCGAAGGCGTGGACATCGCCCGCCGGACCGTAGCCAAGTATCGGGAAGCGTTGCGAATCCCGAATTCCGTGCAGCGACGTCGAGAAAAGGCGGTCCTTGCGTAAAACCATCACGTAACGGAATTGATATCCGTGGTGGACAGCCGCGGGCGGACCGTGCCCAACTGCTGGCGAGGGACAGGAACGCCAACAAGACGTTCCGTGCCGCTGGTTGAAACGGTTGGGAGAGCACCATGCAGATCACGGTTTCCGGCAAGCAGGTTGACCTGTCGGATGCGTTGCAGGAGCGTGTTTCCATGCATTTGGAAACAATCGCTGGAAAGTATTTTGATCACGCGATGGAAGCCCATGTTACCTTCAGCCGAGCACGAAGCTTTTTTACCTGTGATATCAACATGCACGCGGGACGCGGGCTGCAATTGCGCGGAGAGGGCGAGGCTGCCGACGCCAATGGCGCTTTTGACGACGCGGCGGAGCATATAGCCAAGCGCCTGCGACGGTACCGGCGGCGGGTGAACGACCATCATCGAGACCTTGCGCATCGCGCCCGTCCTGAAGCCGCCCGGCAATACATCCTGCACGACGAAGCCAGCCGGGCGGATACAGCGCCGGATGTTCAGGCAACGGACGAAGCCTTTGCAACCGTGGTCGCGGAGACCCAGACAGAAATCGTAACCTTGTCAGTCGGCGAGGCTGTGATGCGCATGGACCTTGCCGACCAAACCGCGATGATGTTCCGCAACAGCGCATCCGGCGTGTTGAACGTCGTTTACCGGCGACCGGACGGACATATCGGCTGGATCGACCCAGGGGCGTAGGCCGCTCCGAAGCAATTCGCTGATGTTCCATCGGCCCCGTGCCGTTGCCGCTGAAAACAGTGGATTGCCTAACCACGCGGTTTGCCTGGATGACCTGCCATGGGCCAATTTGGTTACGCCGTGTCAGCCCTCGCTGTAAACGTGCGTCGTCTTCAGTCACGCTTCCGCCTGCTTTAAGCTGACGCCGACATAGCTGTCGAACGAGGAGAGACATGATGCGCCCAATGGCCGCCGCGATGCAGGCATTGCTGAATGAACCAGGCCTCCAGGTGGTGCCTGGATGCGGTGATGGGCTTGCCGCCAGGCTGATTGAAGAAGCCGGCTTCGCCATTGGCTTTGCCTCCGGCTCGTCTATTTCCGCCGCGCGATTGGCAATGCCAGACATGGACCTGCTGTCGTTTCCGGAGATGCGCGATGCAGTGGAGACGATCATGGCTGCGGCGCCAAAGGTGCTCTGGCTGGCGGACGGTGACACTGGCTATGGCAACGCGATCAGCGTCCAGAAAACCATCCGAGCCTATGCCCGCGCCGGTGCGGCAGCGGTGTTGATAGAAGACAAACAATGGCCCAGGCCGCTTGGCCACAAAGGCGCCAAGCTCGTTGTCGACCGTGGCGAAGCCAGGCTTCGCTGCCGAGCGGCGATGGCCGCGGCGAAGGAAGAAGGCATACTGCTGCTGGCCAGGACTGATGCGCGATCGTCCCGCGGCTTTGAAGAGGCTCTCGACCGGCTGAAGGATTTCGTGGCCGAGGGCGCAGACATCCTTTTCCTCGACTCGCCGATGACTGAAGATGAAATGCGTGCCTCGGTCGAAGCTTGCGGCGACAAGCCTGCGGTCGCGGTAACCAACCCAGCCGGAAAACATTTCAAGCCAGCGGATACGGAGCTGGCACGGATCGGGATCAAGATGGCGATCTATCCGCAGGAAATCCTGGCAGCAACGGTTCTCGCGGTCCGGGCGGCGTTGGCGGGGTTGAAAGGCGCTGCGCGGGGAGCAACGGCGACAAGCGCCGAATTGGCAACCGCGATCCGGTCTGCCGACTACTTGGCGTTGGATGAACGGCTGGCGCGTGGGGATTGAGCGCAAGCACCGGCGTCAGGCTGTGACCGCCTCCTGACCTGATCCGGAGACGGTTGCGCCTTGATGGGCTAAAGCAGATCCCGTTCAGGTTGCTTGCCTGAACGGGTGAAGATGCTCGCTGAAACAATATGCCAGGGTTTTTCCGTGAGCCAATGCGAACGGAAAAAGCTCTAAGAACCTATTCCCAGTGCGCTGGACGCCAAACCCAGCGGCCCTCGCGTGGTCCCCAAATCCAGCGGCCGGGAGCGTAGTGTGCGAACTGAGGTCGGCGCTCAATGTAATGACCTCCAATCCAGACGTAGCGAAATCCGTCCCAATGCCAATGCCCCGGCTCCCACACCACCTGCCCGCCCGGTGGCGGTGGCACAAACTCGTGGCGAAGCGGAGGGATTGGCGCATAGCCGGGCGGGGGCGGCTGCGCAGCGGCGCCGCCAATGCCAACAAGAGCGAAAAACGCGAAGGCAACCTGCCATCTCATCAGTCAAGACCTCTTATAACTGGCGTTCACCTATCACTTGAACCCGTAACTCAGGATGCCGAAACGTATCTTCGCGTTATGGCAGATCGCCGGAGGGCCGAAACGGCCCGAGGCGTGAATCTGCTTAGAATATAATGGGCTACAGCGCATCGCAGTCCCAAATGGGCCGCGATGCGCTGTAGCCCAGAACAGCTTTGGGCCTCAGCGTGCGATCGCCTGGGGTCGGGCCGCCCCAGACGCAGGTCGCTCCCCGAACCGCGACGGGATAGCTTTGGCTTAAGCCTGGCTGGTTTTCATGACGAAGCATTGGCCTTCGGTCGGCATTCAAGCCGACCATGCCCTGGATTCAAATTGAACAGCCGTTGCGGAAACTGGCATGCCACTCAGCAGGACTGCCTAACCAGCCTCAAATATCCGCGTAACAGTGGCTTTCGGCCTCAGTGCCGGGATGCGTCGTCGCGCCCAAGTGGGCCGGCCCGACCAATTGCGCGTATTTCCAGATCGCGCCGGCATTGTAGTCGGTCTTTCGAGGCGTCCAGGCTGCTTTGCGCGCCGCCAAATCCGCCTCCGGAACTATCATGTCGATTGTGCCCGCATTGGCGTCGATGACGATCTTGTCGCCGTTCCTCAGCAGTGCGATCGGACCGCAGACCGCGGCCTCGGGACCGACATGCCCAATGCAGAAGCCGCGAGTCCCGCCGGAAAACCGCCCGTCGGTGATAAGCGCCACCTGCTCGCCCATGCCCTGGCCATAAATCGCGCTGGTGGTCGACAGCATCTCGCGCATGCCCGGTCCCCCCTTCGGTCCCTCATACCGAATGACGATCACGTCGCCGGCCTTGTAGGCGCGCGCATCGACGGCCGCGAACGCTTCTTCCTCGGAGTCAAAGCAGAGCGCCGTCCCTTCGAAGCGCAGTTCATGCAACCCGGCTATCTTTACGATTGCCCCATCCGGCGCAAGGTTGCCCTTCAACCCGACGACGCCGCCCGTTGAGGAGATCGGGTTGGACACCGGATAGATCACGTCCTGGCCGCTCGGGAACACCACGTCCTTGTGGTTCTCCGCCAATGTCTTGCCGGTGACAGTCAGGCAGTCCCCATGCAACAGCCCGCCATCCAGCAGGGCTTTGATGATAATCGGGATGCCGCCGACGTTATGCACGTCAAAGGCGACATACTTCCCCCCCGGCTTAAGGTCCGCGATATACGGCGTGCGCCGCATGATCGCCACGACGTCATCCATGGTGAAGCATATGCCCGCCTCATGCGCCAGCGCCGGCAGGTGCAGCCCGGCATTCGTTGATCCGCCCGTGGCGCCAACGATGACGGCGGCATTCTCCAATGCCTTCAGGGTCACAATGTCCCTCGGCCGGATGTTCTGCTCGATCAGGTTCATCACGGCGCGGCCGGATTCGACCGCGAACCGGTCCCGCTCCTCATACGGCGCGGGCGAGCCAGCGGACCCCGGCAACGCCAGGCCGATCGCCTCGGACACGGTCGCCATTGTGTTGGCGGTGAATTGGCCCCCGCAGGCGCCTGCCGACGGACAAGCGGCGCATTCCAGTTCATGCAGCTCCTCATCAGACATGCCGCCCGAGGCGTGCATGCCAACCGCCTCGAACACGTCCACCACGGTCACGTCGCGACCCTTGAACTTGCCGGGCAGGATCGACCCGCCATACATGAACACGCTTGGCACATTCAGCCGCAGCATGGACATCATCATGCCCGGCAGCGACTTGTCACACCCCGCCAGCCCGACCAGCGCGTCGTAGCAGTGGCCGCGCACCGTCAGTTCCACGCTGTCGGCGATCAGGTCGCGCGAAACCAGGGACGACTTCATCCCTTGATGCCCCATGGCGATGCCGTCGGTGACGGTGATCGTCGTGAACTCCCGTGGCGTCCCACCGGCTTCGTTCACCCCTTTCTTGACCGACTGAGCCTGTCGGTTCAGGGCAATGTTGCAGGGCGCCGCCTCGTTCCAGCAGGTCGCGACGCCGACAAAGGGCGCGTTGATCTCATCCTCGGTCAGCCCCATCGCGTAGTAATAGCTGCGATGAGGCGCCCTGGTCGGTCCAACCGTCACGTGGCGCGACGGCATCTTGGATTTGTCCCAGCGCCTGGTCAGCATGTTGTTTCCCTTTTGTCATGCCGGTTTACGGAAAGCGGTTATAGCGCCGGTTGGCAAGACGCCAAGCCGTCAGGTCGCAAGCCGCGCTCCTGTCGCCCGACGCGGCCCAGTCTGACGCGGCCCAGTCTACAACCTTTCAATAACCGTTTGTTCATCTTTGACTCTTAAGACGGGCGCATGAACTGGCGCTTGACCCCTGCCCTGCTGGCCCTCCTGGCGCCTTGCCAGACGTTCGGGTACATCGGGCCAGCGCCACTATCCGCGCCAGACCAGCTCTGCCGTCGCGCAATCGAGGCCGCGGAGCGGGCGCATGGCATACCCTCGCACCTGTTGTCAGCCATCGCCCGGGTCGAGAGCGGGCGGCGGGATCCAGTGACCGGCACATACAACCCGTGGCCCTGGACAATCAACAAAGACGGACAAGGCAGCTTCTACGAAGCCAAAAGCCAGGCAATCGTGGCGGCGGAAGCCATGCGGCCGAGCGTGACCCGGTCAATCGACGTAGGATGCATGCAGATCAGCCTGGTACACCACCCGAATGCGTTCGCCAGCATGGAGCAGGCATTCGATCCTGCTTCGAACGCCGATTATGGCGCCCGGTTCCTGCTGCAACTGTTCGACAAGACAGCGTCGTGGCCGAAGGCGGTGGGATTGTACCACTCCGCCACGCCCGAACTGGCCGACGATTACCAAGCCAAGGTCTACGCCGCCCTGCCACAGGAGCAGAAGGTTGCAAGCATCCCGCTCACAATGCTGTCGATGGCCAGCCCTTTCGCACCGACCTGGAACCGCCCGCAGCTTCCCGTCGCGCTGACGCAGAACGTGCCGCGCATCATCCCGCTGGCGGCTGGCGTGGGAGGCAGCTTCGCGGCTGGCCGTTCGTTGGACTCCTATCGCTCCATGCCTGTCCGCATGGCTTATCGATTGCAGTAGCGCCTTCAGGCCCGTCCCTGGCCGGCAGGATCAGCCAACTCATCCTCGCATCGTTTCCAGCGCCTGCCCCAGATCGGCAATCAGGTCCGGCACGTCCTCCAGCCCGATATGCAGCCGAACAACAGGGCCAGCGAAAACAGGGCCGCCGGCGGAGCGCGTGATGAACCCCGTTGTCGGCACCGCAAGGCTTTCATAGCCGCCCCAGGACGCGCCGATGCCGAACAGTTCCAGCGCCTCCACAAAACGATGCGTGTCCTCCACGGTGACGGATGGCTCGAACTCCACCCCGAACAGGCTGCATGCGCCGGTGAAATCCCGCCGCCACAGTTCATGCCCCGGCGCGCCGGGAAGCCCCGGATGCAACACCTGGGCAACCGCCGGCTGCTGGCGCAGCCAATACGCCACCTGCAACGCGGACTCCATCTGGGCCTGGAGGCGCACTGCCAACGTGCGCATGCCGCGCAGCGTCAGCCAGCAATCGTCCGGGCTTGCGTATTGCCCCAACGTACGGCCCGCCGCGTGCAAGATCTGCCAATCGGCGTCGTTGTTGACCGTAACCGAACCAATCAGCACGTCCGAGTGGCCCGCCGGGTATTTCGTCGCCGCTTGAATCGAGACATCAACGCCATGCTTGAACGGTTGGAAATGATGGATGCCCCAGGTGTTGTCCATGAACACCTTGGCGCCGCCGGCATGGGCCGCGCGGGCTATCGCCGGGATGTCCTGCACCTCGAACGTATGGCTCCCGGGGCTTTCGGCATAAACCACCTTGGTGTTCGGCCGCATCAGCGCGGCCAACCCAGCCTCGTCGATCTCGGGCAGGTAGAACGTTGTCTCAACGCCAAAATCGCGCAGCATGGACGTGGCGAAGTTCCGCGCCGGGCCGTAGACATGATCCGGCAGCAGCAAGTGATCGCCAGCCTTGAGCCAGGCCAGCAAAGGCGTCGTCACCGCCGCCAGCCCGGTTGAGACAATGTAACAGCGCGTGCCGCCCTCGACCGCCGCGATTGCGTCCTCCAGCGCCCAGTGCGTGGCTGACCCGCCGGTGCCGTAGGTCATCACCCGCTCGCCGCGCCGAGCCGCCAGGGCTTTGCGTTCGGCAACCGTCGGAACCAGCACGGTGGACCCTCGCAGCAGCGGCGGGTTGACAAAGCCATGCTCTTTTTTCGAAATCCGGCCGACATGCGACATCGTCGTGCGGAACCCGCGCTTTTCCATGATCAGCCAACCTCGATCGGTGTGTCGGAGCGCCCGCCCCATTCCGTCCAGGAACCATCATAAACGGCCCCTTCCGGCAAGCCGGCGATGCGCAGGCCAAGTGTCAGTATACACGCCGTGACGCCCGAGCCGCAGCTTGTCACCACTGGCCGCCGGCCATCGACACCGGCTTCCGCGAATCGGTGGCGCACTTGGTCCGCCGAACGAAATGTGCCGTCTGGATTCAACAGATCCGTGTAGGGCAGGCTGGCCGAACCGGGTATATGGCCGCTGCGCATGCCGGCCCTGGGCTCTGGCGCCGCGCCGGTGAAGCGACCTGGCGCCCGGGCATCAAGCACCTGCTCGGCCTGGGTGCTCACGTTGCGCAGCATGTCACCGATGCCAAACAGCCTGGCCGCGCGGAAGTCCGGGCGGAAATCGCCAGCAGCCGGAATGGCGGATCGGCCGTCGTCGGTCGGGCGATTCTCCGCCAGCCATTTCGGCAGGCCGCCATCCAGCACTGCTGCCTGGTCGTGGCCAAACAAACCCATGAGCCACCAGCCGCGCGCCGCGGAGGCCAAGCCTTTCTGGTCATAGAAGACCATGCGGGCAGGGTTGCCGACCCCAAGCTCGCGCATCAGCTTCGCGAACCGCCCAGGCGAGGGCGCCATGTGCGGCAAATCGGTGTCAGGATCGGCGACCACGTCGATGTCGAAAAACCGCGCGCCGGGAATGTGGCAGCGAAGATATTCAGTTTCGCCATCCTTTGCCTCGTTTGGCAGGTATTTCGTCGCATCGAACACGATCAGGTCGGCTTCACCCAGCTCCTGCGCCAGCCACTCGGTCGTCACAAGCGGACCCATGCTTTTTCCCCATGAATGCTGCCATCAGTTTAAGTGAGGAAACCAGCGGTGTCATGAAGGCACGGCAAAAGGCAAAACCACCTGCCTGTTGGAAACAGCAACGAGGCGGCCTCGGCAGGCTGACTGCCGCTGCCTGCTATCGACCATGCCAAAGCGCCGTGCTGGCAACCGCTGCGTCAAGCGCAACCTGTGCGATCAGGTGTCGGTGGGCCGGATCGAGCTTCGCGTTGCCAACAGGGAGGCTATGCGATCGACCAGTTGCATTCCCGATACCGGCTTGCGCAGCAACGAGAACGATCCGCTGATGGCGCCTCCGACCGCCAAGGCGGCGTCGTCGGCCGCATATCCGGTCAGCAGAATGGCCGGCAATCCAGGCCGCTGTTTCTGCGCCGCGCGGATGAGCGCCAGCCCATCCATGACCGGCATGGTCAGGTCGGACACGATGATGTCCACCCGCTCCCCCCGAGCCAACAGCGCCAATGCCGCGGAACCGCCTTCGGCGGGCAGGACGATGTAGCCGCCATCCTCAAGCGACAGAACCAGCACCTGGCGCACGATCACGTCGTCATCGACAAGCAAGACGCGTGGCCTGATAGGTTCGGACGTACGTGCTGTTACGGCTTTTGGCCCTGGCGCCGCCTCATTGCGGTCCTGCGGCAGCCAAAGGATGATGCTGGTGCCTTGTCCCTCAACGCTCTCGATTGACAGGCTGCCGCCGCTTTGCTCGACAAAGCCTTTTGCCATGGCCAATCCCAAGCCAGTGCCTTTCCCTGGTTCCTTGGTGGTGAAAAACGGCTCTGTCACGCGCGCCAGAACGGTTCTGCTCATTCCTAGGCCGTTATCCTTCACCACGATGCGAATGTAGTCACCGGCTGCGAGACCGGCCGGGTGGGGCATCCCAGCCGACACTGTCTCGGCGTTGGCCGACATCGTCAGGAGGCCGCCGGATGGCATTGCGTCGCGCGCGTTGGTCGCCAGGTTCACCAGCACGGTTTCAAGTTGTCCGCGGTCGGCGAACAGCCGCGGCAAATCTGGCGGAACTTCAACCTGACAGGCCACCGAGCCGCCAAGCGTGTGCGTCAGCACCTCCGCCATATCGCTCAGCAGCGCCAGGGCATCAATGCTTTCCGCTCGCAAATCGCCACGCCGAGCGAAGGCAAGCAGCCGACTGGTGATGGTCGCACCCCGTTTCGCCGCGTCCGCCACCATGCGAGCGTGGCGCAGCACACGCTCCTGGTCGCCGGGTCGGCGTTCAATAAGGGCCGCGCCGCCTGACACGGCTTGCAGGATATTATTGAAGTCATGGGCGACGCCCCCGGCGATCTGCCCCAGGGCGTACATCCTTTCGGCCTGCGCGGCGCGCTGCTGGGCGGCTTCGCGCGCCGCCATCTCCTCCCGAACCCGCTGTTCCAGACGCGAATTGGTTTGCTGCTGGATGTCCAGAAGCCACTTCTCCGCGGTAATGTCCATGAGCACGATGAGCGCCTCCTGAACCTGTTCGCCCTCCCGACGCAGCGGTATCGCGCCGATCCTGATCCAGGACTTCGCGCCCTCCTCCGTGTTGAAAAGGAATTCCTTCCCTGGCAACACGGTTTCTCCCTGCAATGCCAGCGCGCCAGGGAACTGGTGCGGCGCAACCCGGCTGCCGTCGGGATGGAAAGCGAGCCAAGCATCACGCGATGTCTTATCCTTGGAAGGAATCACTGGACCAACCAGCCGGTTCGTGATGGCGTTTCCCAGCACAACCTGTCCTGCCGCATTGATGATGCCGACACCGATCGGCAATGCCTCGATGATGTCCGACAGGCGGTTCCGTTCGGTTTCCAACACGAATATCAGTTGGTCGCGCGCCATTTCCGCCTCGTAACGCGCCGTGACGTCCACGTTGATGCCGACCATCCGCGCCGCTCGGCCGTCCGCATCGCGTATCGCCTGCCCACGACCGATGAGTCGTCGGAATGACCCATCCGGCATGACAGCGGTGTATTCGGCTGCGTAGGGATGGTTCGCCGTTCTCAAGGCGGCCCGAAGTTCAGCACGGGCCTGTGGCAAGTCGGCGGGATGCACCGCCCGCTCCCAGTCCTGTGGCGTTACGCCCTCCGAACGTGGCTCAAGGCCATGAAGGCGCCATTGATGCTCGTTCCATGTCAGCCTGTCTCGGACAATATCCCAATCCCAAATCCCCAGGTTTGCCCCTTGGCGCGCCAGTTCCAGCCGCTCCTGGTTGACGCGCAGGTCGGCCTGCGCGTTGTGCAGGTCGGTGATGTCGATTTGCGAGATCAGCACAAGCGTGCGACCGGACACCTGCACCGGCGCGATTGCGACCAGCAGGTCACGCGGCCCCTGCCGCCCTTCCACGCGGGTCTCGTATTGCCAGACCTGCCCCGAAACGACCGACCGGCAAATCTCTTTTATGCGATCGGGGGTGGTTTGCAACGCGAACTCGGTGATGCTGGCGCCCCGGAACGCATCGACGGTACATCCAACAAACCTTGCCGCCGCCTCGTTGCAGTCGAGGACGCAAGTCGTATCAGGATCAAGCAGTATCGCTCCGCTGGGCGACCGCTCAAACAGCGTGCGAAAGCGCTGTTCGCTCTCGGCCAGCGCAAGGGCGACATCCCGGCGGTCCGCGGCGACGCGCGCCAGCATCCCGGCCACTGCCTTCAACTCTGGCAATGGACTGATGAGCCTCATCGGGCTGGCAACATCACCCTGTCGCGCAAGGCGGTCGAGTTGCTCAATGGGACGTGTGATTGCTCTTGCTGTCATCGCCGCGACGAGCAGCCCGGCAACCCCCATGAGCAGGCCAATGCTGGCGGAGCGGATGATCGCCATGCGTAACGGCCAAAGCGATGCGTCCTGGGGAACGACAACAGAAACGGACCACCCGGATGTCCCGACATGATCAAAGGCCGTGATCGCTGAAATGCCTTCCGCATCCGCTGTTTTGGCGAAGCCTTCAGGCTGGGATCGAATGGCTTGCCACAACTTTGGAACAACATGGCCATCAAGATAGCGATGCGGGTTGGGAAGCTGTGCCACGATAGCGCCCGCGGCGTCCGCAACTATCAGAACGGCTTGTGGCGGCAGGTGTTGGCTGGCCAATCCGTCGATTATGAAATCCGGCGTCAGCCTGAGGAACAAGTCATGGGCAACATGACCCTCCCGCAACACCGGCACGTTGATCCGGAAATCTGGTGACGCGCCGGGACGGCTGGCTTGCAAACCGCTGATTGAAGGCCGTTCGGTTCCGGATGCCTGTGGCGCTTCGGCGGTCGGGGTCAATTGATACGGTTCAATCCGATCAAGCCCGACGCCGTAAACCCTCCGCTGTTGCAGGTCCGGTGTGGCAACACCCAGTTCAGCGCCCGGAGGCTGGCGAGACAGGAACGTTTCCGCCTGCAAGTGAAACTGGTCCAGATCCCTTGATTGCAGAGCGGGCGTCAACGCCAGCGTTTCCAGCATGGACATACGCTCCTGCAGGCCTCGTTCCACGGAAGCCGCGGCGCCACGCGCCAGTGTCAGCAACCCATTGTAAAGTTGATCACGATCTGCTTGATATCGTTCATACTGTTGGCCGGCGTACAGGCATGCCAGAGGCGCCAGCGCCGACACCGCGACCAGCAACAGCCTGACCCGCAACGACAAGGCAAAGCGGCTCTGTCGACCCTCGGCAATGGTTTTAGTCCGGACAAAGGGCACGTGATTGTCCTTCCGGCAGCGGAAAGCTTGGGTTATGCCGTCAATGGGTGACAGCGGACCACAGCCAGGCGGCCAAGATACATAGCCAGGTGATGTTGCGCGGCGATTATGGGACAGTTTATTAAATAAAACATCCTAGCCGCATCGCGATGCGGATTTTATCCCGCTCATGCCCAGTACGTTACCGGCATCTTCTCATCAGCCGATTTGGCCATCCGCTGGGCTACCAGCCCATGGCTGACAGGGCGCCGGCAAAGTCCAGGTCAGTGGCGCATTCGCGGGTCCAGCGCTTGCGCCATGAAACTCGCATCCAAACCATGCCCGCCGAAGACGAAAGGCAGCAGGCACGCCTTGCTGCCGCCCGCCGCCCATCGTGGCGCATCGCAGTCCGG
>CAXTXZ010000043.1:13111-13194 GCA_964248015.1 uncultured Rhodopila sp.
CCCCGCCCCCCCCCCGCCCGCCCCCCGCCCCCCCCCCGCCCGCCCCCCCCCCGCCCCCCCCCCCCCCCCCCCCCCCCCCCCCC
>CAXTXZ010000044.1:0-10497 GCA_964248015.1 uncultured Rhodopila sp.
AGGTCGCATCCAGCCACAGACACGGCCAGTCGCCTGGAAGTGGCCGGTCGAGGAAGGCATGCACCCCGGTCGTCGATGTCCTTGCACAGCTTGGAGACGGTGCTCTTGCTGATCCCGTGCCGCTCGAAGAAGCACCACAAAGCCAACATGTTCTCGCAAATCAGCGGAATTAGGTGCCAGGCATTCGATCCCTGCGGATCGGTTGTGCAAGGAGACTGGTTTGTTGGCACAAGCTTGGAAAGCACAGAGGGCCAGTGTCGCTTCAACATGATCGGAAAATGCTCGTAGTTCGGTCCTGTCCGACCGGCGGATCGTCGATCCGTTCCCCTTCGCCATCAGCAGGTTGCAACCTGCCGATGGCGAACCATTATCCCTGAAATCTGGGGAAAGTCATAAGACAAGCAGATCGCCGAAGAGCCGAAAGCGTGAATCTGCTTAGGAAACAACGTATGGCGCATCGCAGTCCCAACTGGACTGCGATGCGCCATAAATATAACCATAAACGAAGCGCACCATTTTTCCTTGAATTTTCTGAAATATTGCAAGCTTTAGAGCTATTAATTAAACCAAGGCTATTCAGGAAGCCTACTGGGCGACAATTACCTGGATCTTATGCAAATCTTAGGTATGATTGTCTAACAGGTTTCATCTTGCTGAACTTGCAACCATTGGTTTTCTTTGATCTCGGCGAGAGGATCGTTCTAAGTTGCGGTAGCGCAGCTAATCAGCTGATCGCACTGGTTAGAGGCATGTTCGGAAACGAATGACCGCGCGTATTCTCATCGTGGATGATGTGGCGGCGAACACGCGGTTGCTTGAAGCAAAGCTCGCGGCCGAATATTACCAGGTCGGTTCAGCCCGGGACGGGTTTGAAGCGCTGGCCACGGCGCGCGCGTGGCAGCCGGATCTCATTCTTCTCGACGTCATGATGCCGGGAATGGATGGGTATGAGTGTTGCCGGTTGTTGAAGGATGACCCCGTTACCCTGCACATTCCCATCATCATGGTCACGGCATTGGGTGAGCCGGCGGAACGATTGCAGGGACTCGAAGCCGGCGCTGATGATTTCCTGACAAAGCCTGTTGAGTACGACACGCTGATGGCGCGGGTCCGCAGCCTTGTTCGCCTCAAGCGCCTGTTGGACGAATGGCGCGCGCGTGGCGATACGGCGCGCGCGCTTGGCATAGCCGGTGACCGTCTGTCGATTCCTTCTGTCGGCGGCGCCCGCGCCCTTGTTGTCGATGACTGGGAGCAAACCGCGCAAGAGATACAGGATGCCCTGGCTGAGGAAGGCGTGATCCCTGCCTATGCCCGCAACGGCCCGGAGGCGCTCAAGATGACGGTGGCGGTGGCCTTCGACCTGCTTGTGTTGAACTTGTCTCTCGCGGATGAAGATCCCCTTAAGCTGGTGTCCGCCTTACGGGCCTCTGATGCGACGCATGAAACGCCATTGATCTTGGTGGCGGACGCCGGCGAGAAAAGCCGCATCCTGCGGGGCTTCGAGTTGGGCGCCAACGATTGGCTGATGCAGCCCATCGATGCCAATGAATTCCGCGCCCGAGCCCGCAACCAGATTCGCAGGAAATTCTATCAGGACCGCTTGCGATCCGATCTCGGCACGGCATTGGAAATGGCGCTGACGGACCCTCTGACGGGATTATACAACCAGCGTTACCTGCGTCGCCACCTCAGTGGCCTGATGGAAAACAGCCAGAGCCGGCAGCTTGCGATCCTGATGATTGACGTTGACCACTTCAAATCCGTCAACGACCGGTATGGGCACGCTTCAGGCGACAGGGCACTGCGCCTGATAGCCGAAGCGCTGCGTGCCAACACCAGGGTGTTTGATTCCGTGGCACGCTATGGTGGTGAGGAATTCGTTGTCGTCATGCCAGGCACCGGACCTGCCGAGGCCGTGGCCGCGGCGGAACGTTTGCGATCGGCCGTCGAGGTGATCGAGTTTGACACCTTGACCGGACTGCGGGCTCAGCTAACCGTCAGCGTCGGCGTGGCTTGCACCTGCACCGCGACCAACTCTCCCGAGAACTTGCTGCAGGAGGCCGATGCGGCCCTGTACGATGCCAAGCGGAACGGCCGCAATCGGGTAGAGGTCGCGCGATCCGCGTCGGTTACTTGATCTTCGCTTCCTTGAACGGCACGTGCTTGCGCACCACGGGGTCGTATTTGTTCATCTCAAGCTTGCTGGTCTGCGCACGGGCGTTCTTTTTGGTCACGTAGAAAAACCCTGTGTCAGCCGTGGACACCAGTTTGATCTGCACGGTGTTCGATTTGGCCATTCGCCTGATCCTTGAAGCGTTGCATGAGGCCGGCTGCCTCTTCAAGTCAGGGAAAATGGTCGCCTAAGCGGCCCGGGTCAAGCGTTTGCTGCCAAAGCTATGATCGCGAGCGGCCGAGCGCCGATCCGCCGGCGAAGCGGGCCTTGCTGCCAAGGGCTTCCTCGATCCGCAGCATCTCATTCCACTTCGCCATGCGCTCGCCGCGTGCGAAGCTGCCGACCTTGAGCTGCCCAGCGCCCCAGCCGACGGCCAGATGCGCG
This sequence comes from uncultured Rhodopila sp., assembly GCA_964248015.1. Taxonomy (GTDB): domain Bacteria; phylum Pseudomonadota; class Alphaproteobacteria; order Acetobacterales; family Acetobacteraceae; genus Rhodopila. The sequence continues at coordinate 2,558 of CAXTXZ010000044.1, forward strand.
ATCGTGACATCCTCGGTTTCGCCTGACCGGGCTGACACAATGGCGCCGTAGTTGCAACTCACAGCCGCGCGCAGGGCATCCTGTGTTTCTGTCAGGGTGCCCTGCTGATTGGGTTTCAGCAGGATGGCATTCGCCGCCTGGGACGCCGCCGCATCCCGCAACCGGTCCGCGTCACTGACCAGCAGGTCGTCCCCGACAATCTGCACCTTGCCGCCGACCGCTCGGGTAAACGCGGCGAAACCCGCGATGTCGTCTTCCGCCAACGGGTCCTCAATGGAAAGAATGGGATAGCGCGCTATCCAGTCCGTCAGCATGGCAATCATTTCGTCGCTGCCCTGGTCGGTGCCATCCAAAGCCATCCTGTAACGGCCGTGGCTGCCGAACTCGGAGGCCGCGACATCGAGAGCGATGCCGACTTGTTCCCCAGGCCGGAACCCGGCGCGCTCGATGGCCGCCACCAGCGTATCCAAAGCCTGTTCGTTGCTGGAGAAGGCAGGCCACCATCCGCCTTCGTCCGCTACGCCGGCCTGGTTGCCGGCCTCCTGCATCAACGCGCCGGCGGCGCGATACACTTCCGCCGTCCAATCCAGCGCCTGGGCGAAGCTTTCCGCCGCCGGGCACATCACCATGAAGTCCTGGACGTCCACGCGGCGCGCGGCGTGCGCCCCACCGCCGAAAATCTGGATCTGCGGCAGTGGGATAAGCGCCGCATCCGGCCCGCCAAGATAGCGGTAAAGCGGATAGCCCGCGGCGCTCGCCGCCGCATGCGCCACCGCCATCGAAACCGACAGGATCGCATTCGCGCCAAGCCGGCTTTTCTGCCGGGTTCCATCAAGCTCGATCAGGCGTTCATCCAGTGCCTCCTGGTCCACGGCATCAAGGCCGGCCACCGCGTGGGCTATGACGCTGTTGACGTTCGCCACTGCCTTGGTGACGTCGTAGCCTCCAAACGCGTTGCCCCCGTCCCGCAAGTCCAAGGCCTCGCCGGACCCTGTCGAGGCCCCGGCGGGCACGATGGCCCGGCCCACCGCGCCACCCTCAAGCAAGACGTCCGCTTCCACGGTGGGCCGTCCGCGGCTGTCCCAGACCCGTCGGGCATGGACGTAGGCAATGGTGGTGTCAGCCATTCAGCAAGGTCTCCTCATTCAGCAAGGCCCTCGTGCCAGAGCGAAGCCACATCCGATAGCTGGTCACGTGGCTCAAAGAGAAGACGACGCGCGACTTTGCGGACTTGGTCGCGGTCCGAGGCTTCGGTGACGTATTCGACAGGGGATTTGCCGTCCACGCGCGCCAGCAGCAGGGCCGGCAGCAGATGCGCGGCGCGGGCCTCAAGGGCAACTGGCGCTTCCCAGGTGACGCCAGCGGCATATGTCGCCGTCATCGCCTGGAAACAGGCGAGAAGCCTGGATTTTGAGGCTGGCGCCCAGAGGCACTTAAGCAGCAGGTGATTCAGGCAGAACGCCAGATCGAACGCGGGGTCGCCCCACCACGCGCATTCGGCGTCAAGGAACACCGGTCCATCTGGGCCGCAAAGGATGTTCTTTGGGCTGACGTCGCCATGCACCAGGGCATGCTTGTTGCGCATCGTCGTTTCCGCAAGCGTCCGCAGGCGGCCGGCCAGATCCGCATGCACGCGCCCGGTATGGATCAAATACGGCTCCAGCCTGATATCGAAAAAGATTTCGTCCGTTGGGAATTCGAGCGCCAGTGACGGAGCGCCGGCTGTCGCGGCGTGGATGGCGACCAGGGCACGGGCCACCAACGCGGCGAACGCCGGATCCGCGCCGCCGTCCCGCAGGATCGCCTTCCAGAGCGGATATCGGTCCGCCGGCAAGAAGGCCATCGCCAGGGTTCCGCTCGGCTCATCTTGCCCCAGAAGCGCGGGCGCCGCACCCGCCACGGCCTTGCCGGCAGCACGCATCCAGCGCGCCTCGTAGACATTCCGCTCCACCGGCGCCTGCCAGTCGGCGCTGACCCTCAGCTTGGGCAAAGCCCGTTTGACGCAGATCGAGCCATTCGCCTGGTCAACCCGCCAGATGTCAGACGACACGCCTCCGGCCAGTGGTTCCCCCCTTGCGGCGGGCCCGTGCAACAACCCCATGCGACGCAGGGCAGCCAACATGTCAGCGGGAAGGGCCTGTGTCATGAGCCAAACCCTAACGCACCCTGCCTTGGCTTGTCGAAGCGAATGCTTCCTGTTTCAAAACCCGTGCGATAACGCTAGACCGGCATCGCCTTGACTTCCAGTTAGGACGATCGCGGTTTAGAGTGCGCAGCCGATGCTTGGGCATGATGACATCCCTTCAGCCTTCTGTTCAAGATTCGACGTCCATCCAAGCCCGCCACAGGCCGCCGGCATCAAATCGGTCAAGGTTCTTTTGGACAGCAGCGCTTCTATCCTTGCTTGCCCACGGCGCGGCGCTCCTGGTCCTCGTGCTGCCGCACCGCGTCCCGCCGCCGAGCGCTTCACCCGAACAGGGAACCGTCGAGCTTTTGATGGTGGAGCAAAAAGGGGCGCAGGCAAGCCAGGCCGGGCAGCCGCCAGATCCTGTTCGTCCTGTTGCGCAGCCACAGGACAAGAAGCCCTTGCCAACCCCGGCGCCAGCGCCGCCCGTCCAGGCGGAACAAGGCGACGAACCGGCGCCGGCGGCCGTGCCGAAACAAGCCAAGGATGACCACCCAACGCCTGTTGAGCCGGCAATAGCGGAGCCTTCCCCTCCTTCGTCGGAGCAAGGCCCTGTTTTCAGCCTTGACGGCACGGACAGCGACACAAATGCCATGGTGCTGAGCGGCCGCATCCTTCCCGCCGCGCTTGACAACCGGTTTCGCAACAGGCCTCCCCCTTATCCGGACGATGCGGCGATGCGTGGGGAACACGGCAATGTCCTCGTTGTCATCCACGTGGCCGCGTCGGGATTGGCGGCAGGCGCGGACGTCGCGCAATCCTCAGGATCGGCCTCCTTGGATGAGGCAGCGATAACAGCGGTAAAGAAGTGGCGCTTCCATCCTGCCATGAAGGAGGGGCAACCTATCCCGTTCGACATGACAATCCAGTTTGATTTCAGGCCTTTCTGAGGAATGCAACAATGATACGGATCGACAAGGTGGTGACAAAGGGGGGCGATGGCGGGGAAACATCGCTTGGCGACGGCTCACGCGTGTCCAAAGCGGATCGCCGCATCGAGGCCATGGGCGCTGTTGACGAAGCCAATGCCACGATCGGCCTGTTGCGCCTGCATGCCGAGGCAGATGCCAACGCCATGCTCGCCCATATCCAGAACGACCTGTTCGATGTCGGGGCCGACCTATGCGTGCCTGGCGCCGTCGAGGGCCGGCTGCGCATCACGGAAGCGGCCATCAACCGGCTGGAACACGAGGTGGCGCGAATGAACGAGACGCTGCCGCCGCTGAACAGCTTCATCCTGCCCGGAGGAACCCCCGGCGCCGCCCATGCGCACCTCGCGCGCGTGACGGTGCGCCGAGCGGAGCGGGCCGTGGTGGCTGTCGAGGACGTCAACCCGCTGGCGCAACGCTACCTGAACCGGCTATCGGATCATCTCTTTGTTCTCGCTCGCCTGCTCAACGCCAATGGCTCGCAGGATGTGCTTTGGGTGCCGGGGGGCAACCGGTCCTGACTTCGCGGCCTCTTGACAGCCTGCCTCAGTCTCGCTCGCATTCCCCTTTTTGACGGACCCGCTATTGCCACAGCTTTCGCTTCACACGCCGGTCGGAGATGTGACGATCGCCGAAGAGAACGGCTTCATCGTCTCGCTCGACTGGGGCTGGGTACCGGATCAGGCACATACAACGGTGCTCGATAATGCGCGGGACCAATTGCACGCCTACTTTGACGGTGACCTTGCCACCTTCAACCTTCCCCTAGCCCCCGCTGGCTCGGCCTATAGGCGCATGGTCTGGCAGGCGCTATGTGAGATTCCGTATGGAGAGACCAGGAGCTACCAGGAGATCGCCGCGAAGGCCGGCGGAAGCGCGCGATCAGTCGGACAGGCCAACGGGCGCAACCCGATCCCATTGTTGATCCCCTGCCACAGGGTTGTCGCCGCGTCGCATGTCGGAGGCTACTCCGGCGGTGAGGGATTGATAACGAAACGTTGGCTGCTGGCATTGGAAAACCCAATGAGAACCTTGTTCTGAATCACTTCACTGCACGGAGAAACGACATGACGAAGGCAATCCGGATCCATGCCAACGGCGGCCCGGAGGTCATGGTGTGGGAAGATGTCCCAACACCGGAACCCGGCCCCACCGAGGCGCTGGTCCAGCATGCGGCGGTCGGCCTTAACTTCATCGACGTCTATTTCCGCACTGGCCTCTATAAAGCCCCGCACCTGCCGCTTATCATTGGCCAGGAAGGCGCGGGAACCGTGACCGCGGTTGGCGCCAACGTCACGAATGTCGCTCCTGGCGACCGGGTCGCCTATGCCGGTTCGCTGGGTGGCTACGCAACCGAGCGCGCCATTGCCGCTGACCGCCTGGTCAAGCTGCCCGACAGCATCAGTTTTGAAACCGGCGCCGCGATGATGCTGCAAGGCATGACGGCGCAGTACCTCCTGCGGCGGACTTATGCGGTCAAACAGGGTGACGCGATTGTCGTGCATGCCGCCGCGGGCGGCGTTGGCCTGATCATGTGCCAGTGGGCCAAGCATCTTGGCGCCACCGTCATCGGCGTCGTTTCCAACGAAGGGAAAGCGGAAATCGCCCGCGCCCATGGCGCCGCCCATACAGTGATCGGGCACGGCAAGCTGGTTGCCGAGGTCAAGCGCATCACTGCCGGCGCCATGGTGCCGGTCGTCTACGACAGCGTGGGCAAGGACACTTTCATGGCGAGCATCGACTCGCTCGCGCCGTTGGGCCTCATGGCAAGCTATGGCAACGCATCAGGGCCGGTCCCGCCCTTTGACCTGAGCCTGCTGTCCGCCAAGGGAAGCCTTTACCTGACCCGCCCGACATTGGCGACCTACACGGCGAAGCAGAGTGACCTGCAGAGGGTGGCGGCCGACCTGTTCGATGTCGTGGGAAGCGGGGTCGTCAAGATCCAGGTCAACCAGACCTACAGCCTGAAGGACGCGGGCCTGGCGCATGTCGCGCTTGAGACACGGAAAACAACCGGCAGCACGGTCCTGCTGCCCTGATCCTGATCGCATCATCAGCCTGGTCACTGGCTGGCTCGAAGGCTGCTGAGGTAGGCGACAATGGCTGGCACGTCCTCGTCAGGGACAGGCGCCTTGTAGGCCGTCCGCATCTTTCCGATTTCTTCCCGCCAGGTGGATGGGCTGAGGGCAGGCTGGGTCAGAACCATGTCGGTCGAATGACACCCCAGGCAGTTGTTGTTGATCGCCTGAGCGGACGCATCGCCCGGAAACATCTGTCCGTTGGTCGGCAGGTCAACGCTGGCCGAGCGCAAGGTGATGCCGCCGACGGCGACGGTGGACGGCTGAGGAGCGGAGGCCGCTTGCGCATGCGCTTTCGCGACAAGCAGTGCCGTGACAGGGATGGATGCCGGAGGTAGTCCCATGGCCAAGCCAAGGGCAGCCATGGCGCCAAGAATATGTTTCCTAGAGGCTGTTGGCATGATGAAGCGTCCTAATCCAGATGTCAGGCTACGGTCAGGCGCACGCTCTCGATGACACTGCGCATGTAGCCGCCGGCATTCCAGTTTGCCTCCGCCGGCTGAACAATCGCTTTCGTGTTGGTGCAGCGTGCCTTGAGTGTCAGCGTGCCGGTCGCGGGTGCATCGACCGATGCTGTCCATCGACGAAAGCTGTATGGCCCCTCGTCGCGGTCAAGCGCCGCCGCCTCCCATGTCTGCCCGCCGTCGGCCGATAGCTCAACCTTCGCAACGCCGCAATCGCCCCCGAACGCGATGCCACGCACCGGGACCGGCACGCCTGGCTTGACCGTGGTGGCATCCGTCACGTTGGTGAAGAACGAGCGCGGCGGCATGCGGTTGATCGGAACAGTCTTGAACCCGGATTCGCCGGGCCTGACGCTCGCCTGTGGGGTGTCAGGGATACGATAGGCGGTTTTCATCCAATAGTTTTCATCCGGACCATCAAGCACCTCGATATCGTTGAGCATTTTCACCCAATAGGTTGAGTACCAGCCTGGCACGATCAGGCGCAGCGGAAACCCGTTGAGCAGCGGGAGTTGCTCACCGTTCATCTGGTAGGCGAGCATCACTTCGTCATCGCGCGCATGATCGATAGCGAGCGACTTCATGAAGTCCGGTCCCCCCTCCACGACAGGCTCATCAAGGCCGTTGAAGCGGACAGTCTGGGCGCCAGCCCTGATGCCGGCGCGGTCCAGCACATCACGGAGCCGCACGCCTGACCATCGGGCATTTCCCATGGCGCCATTTTCCCATTGCCCGCCCGCTATGCGCGGCTGGAACAGTCCGCGCGAATTGCCTGAGCATTGGTTCACCGCCGCCATCTCGACGCGCGGCAGCGCCAGCACATCGGCCATCGACAGCGAGAGCGCCTGGTTCACCTGGCCGCGCACGACCAGCCTGAAGGCGGCGACATCCACCTGCTCGGGGATAACAGCCCAATGCCATCGCACGAAGAATTGGTCGTTGGGCGTGAAGACGCCGCGGTCGAACACGCTGAACGGTGTCTCAAGCAAAGGCGGCCGCAGGCGCTGCAGGATCATTTGCCCCTTTTGCGGGAACTCCGCCGTCAGGGGCCGGTCGTTGGGGCCACCCGGCAGATCAAGCCGGAAACCGGCGTCAGCCAGGGCGGGCGCGGCGAGCATGCCGCCCAAGGCGCCCGCGCCCTGAAGCAAGCGACGCCGGCTGATGGCTGCTCGTGTTTGCGCGATGCTCAGCATGTGTCCCCATCCTCCCGCGGCGCCGCATCCTGTCGCATCCACCCAAGCGCCGGGGCCACCTCGCGGGCGACAAGTTCGATTGAGCGCAGGATAAACGCATGTGGCGGATCGACCGAATGCACCTGAACGACAAGGTCGGTCGCGCGATCAAGCGCCTTGTCGCCTGCCAGCGAGGCGATCACCTGCCGAGGGGTTCCGATGTGAACGTCAAGCGCGGCGATGATCTGCTCAAGCGAACCCCCAGGGACGGGACGCCCCTCCCTTTGGAGGCGATGGAGGAAGCGTCCAAGCCCAGCCTCGGCGAAGCGGAGGGCGTCGCGGCCGTCGTCAGCAACGAAAACGCTGCGCGACGCCAGGACACGCGGCGCCCGGCCTGCCGGCAGCGCCGCCAGGTAAGCGTCAATGATCGGGTTCTGGATGTCCGCAAGCGAGGCGTCCGGTGTCGCTTGCGGCCTGGGCTGCGTGCGAGACAGCATCAAGCCATTGCCCGCCTTCCCTGCCCTACGGCCGCCCTCCACCGAAAACGTTCCCTGCCAGATACGATCAAGCAGATGTGGCGCCGCCGGGTACAGCCTGTTGGCCTCGCCTCCCAATGCCTCGCCGCGCCAGGCGTTGAGCAGCGCATCAAGTTTTTCCGAGAAGACCTGCGCGCGTTCCGCGGACGCGAGGCCAAAAGCCGGAAACGTGGAGGGCGTGCCACCGGCACCAATGCCGATCTCAAGCCGGCCGCCGGACAGCAGGTCAAGCACGGCCGCATCCTCGGCGACACGCACGGGATCTTCAAGCGGCAGGGTAACGACGCCGGTTCCAAGGCGAATCCGCGACGTCCGGGTGGCAACGTGCGCCAGGAAGACGAAAGGCGCGGGCAAGCCGCCCTCGTCCGCGTTGAAATGATGTTGGGCCACCCAGGCCGATTCGAAACCCAGCGCCTCCGCCCGCGCGATCTGCTCGGCCGCCAGACAGTATCGCTCGCCGGCGCTGGCGTCGTCCAGCAGCCTGGTGAAGAACCCAAGCCGCTTCCGTGTCCGCTGCATTATCCACCCTCGTCACATCACCGCATCCAATAGCCTGGCAACATGCCAATGTCGCAG
>CAXTXZ010000044.1:10597-13170 GCA_964248015.1 uncultured Rhodopila sp.
CCATTGACCACGGAAACTGTCAAAATCCCAACATTGGCGCAGCTCCGTCAGACCGCCGAAGCGCTTGGCTTCACCATGGGCGACACCGAACTGGCGGCGCAGTTGGGCTGCCTGCTGCCGGGTTTCGCAGCCTATAACGTCATCGACCGCATGCCCGACGAAATGCCCGCTGTCACCTATCCGCGCACGCCGGGCCGGCACCCCTCGGCGGCGGAAAATCCCCATGGCGCGTGGTACGTGAAAGCCACGGTGCAGGGCGCCTCAAGCGGCAAGCTGGCTGGCAAGACAGTTGTCATGAAGGACAATATCTGCGTGGCCGGCGTGCCGATGATGAACGGGGCCTCCACGCTGGAGGGCTATGTGCCCGATGTCGATGCCACCGTGGTGCAGCGTGTCCTGGATGCCGGAGGCACCATCATCGGCAAGAGCGTGTGCGAATACTTCTGCTTCTCCGGCGGCAGCCACACCAGTTCGAGCGGTCCCGTCCACAACCCCCACCGGCACGGCTATTCCGCCGGCGGCTCTTCGTCCGGCAGCGCCGCGCTGGTGGCGGCGGGCGAGGCGCCGATGGCCCTGGGCGGCGACCAGGGCGGCTCGATCCGCATGCCCGCCTCGTTCTGCGGCATTTACGGCATGAAACCGACGCACGGGCTGGTGCCCTACACAGGCATCATGCCGATCGAACTGACGCTGGATCACACCGGACCCATGACGGCGACGGTGGAGGACAACGCGCTGCTGCTGGAGGTCCTGGCAGGCCCCGACGGCCTCGATCCCCGCCAGTACGGCGCCCAGGGCATGCCGTACCGCGACGCGCTTGGCCAGGGCGTGAAAGGCTTGCGCATCGGCCTCGTGCAGGAGGGATTTGGCCATCCGCAATCGATGGAGCAGTCCGATGCCGTGGTGCGTGAGGCGGCGGGTCGCCTGCGCGGCCTGGGCGCGGTGGTGGAGACGGTCAGCATCCCCTTGCACCGTGTCGGTCCAGCCATCTGGCTGCCGATCGCGGCTGAAGGCGCCACGGCGCAGATGATGCACGGCAACGGCTTTGGCTTCAACTGGCAGGGGCAATATGTCGTTTCTTTGATGGATGCTCACGCAGCCTGGCGGCAACGCGCCGATGAGCTTTCCGACACCCTGAAAAACACCATGCTGCTGGGTCACTACATGACCACGCGTCATCGGGGCCGTTACTATGGCAAGGCGCAGAATCTGGTGCGCCAGTTGCAGCGGGCCTACAACGGGGCTCTGGCGCGCCATGACCTGCTCCTGATGCCCACCTTGCCGATGACCGCGACGCCCCTGCCAGCCGCCGATGCGCCGGTCGCCGAAATCATCCAGAGGGCTTTTGAAATGCTGCCCAACACGGCGCCGTTCGATTGCAGTCATCATCCGGCCATGAGCCTGCCCTGTGGCATGGTGGATGGCCTGCCAGTGGGCATGATGCTTGTCGGCAAATTTCATGATGAGTCCACAATCTATCGGGCTGCCGCCGCCTTTGAAAGCGGCGTGGATTGGAAAACCATCGTCGCTTGAGACAACCGGGCTGGCAGGTGCCGCGGCCAGCAAACGTGCTGGCGTGGCACCCCGTCGCTTGATCCTGACGCCCGGGAATCAAGCGTCAGGAGGATGCTTCCGCTAAACTGCGATCGTCCTGGAAAAACAGTCAGGACGTGAAGCGCCGGTCCAAGTAAAGCCAGGCCGGTATCGTCCTAACCGTGTCAGGGCGATACCGGCTTGGCACAGGCTTGGTTGAGGACTCGGCGGCCTAATTGTCGCGATGCACCCTCTCCATTTTCTCATGCCGCTCCTGCGCTTCGATCGACATGGTGGCGATGGGCCTTGCCTCCAGACGCTTGACGCCAATGGGTTCATCGGTCTCGTCGCAATAGCCATAGGTGCCAAGCTCAATCCTCAGCAAAGCCTGGTCAATTTTGGAAATCAGCTTGCGGGCACGGTCCCGCGTCCGCAACTCCAGGGCGCGGTCCGTTTCGACGCTGGCGCGATCCGTGATGTCAGCCTCAAGAATGCCGCCCTCCGATAAGCTGGCCAGGGTGCCGTCTGCTTCCCGCAAAAGCTCGGCGCGCCAGCGCATCAGCTTCTGCCGGAAGTATTCAACCTGGACAGGGTTCATGAACTCCTCGTCCTCCGAGGGGCGATAATCAGGGGGCAAACTCACCATCATGTGCATAGGCTCCTGCTTATCCTCACGTTCACGCGCAGCGGCAAGAAGCCAAGGGCGGAGCGCCCCGCCCATTTCGGGAAGGGAACGCACGGGCTTATAGCGACCCCTCCACACCGCGCCAAGGGCATCCACGAAAACGTCAATAGCCTCCAATGCAACCTTTCCCCATCAACATTATCTGCTCGGCATTTTCTTCCCACCGGCAAAAATAGCCGGGTCCAGCCCTGAGCGTATCCAAGGAATTCTGTCTGAAATTTGCGGCACACAAGTTGCTACAACCTTAGGTAGCTCTCGCCAGGACAACATCCATTGCGCACCCTGCGCTTAACGGCTGCTTTCTTGCTCGCCCTTTGGAGTGGCTTTGCGTCGAACGCCTACGGGGATGTCCGCA
>CAXTXZ010000045.1:0-9697 GCA_964248015.1 uncultured Rhodopila sp.
CGCATGTCGAGCTGGTTGGCGAAACCCTTGCCGAGGCTGCCGCTTACGCGCGCCAGCGCGCGGCCAGTGAGCATCTCGTCTTCATCCATCCCTATGACGATGCCGCGATCATCGCCGGCCAGGGCACGCTGGCGCTGGAAATGCTCCAGGATGTGCCTGATCTGGACGCGCTGATCGTTCCGACCGGCGGGGGCGGCCTGCTGGCAGGATGCGTTGTGGCCGCGACGGGTCTGCAACCCCGGATCGCAGTGTACGGCGTTGAGGTGGAGGCTTACGCCGCCATGGCGCAGCGCCTGGCAGGCCGAGCCGTGTCGGTCGGCGGTGCGACGATTGCCGAAGGCATCGCCGTGCGCGACATCGGCGAGGCGGCGTTCGACATGGTCCGCCGCCGCATCGCGGGCATCTTGGTTACGCCTGAGCGAGCCATCGAGGAAGCCATCGGCCTGCTGGTCGAAGCCGCCAAGACGGTCGCCGAGGGTGCCGGCGCCATCGGCTTGGCGGCGTTGCTAGCCTATCCGGAACATTTCCGTGGCAAAAAGGTTGGCATCGCCATCACCGGCGGCAACATCGACGCCCGCATCCTGTCCAATGTCCTGCTGCGCGACCTGCTGCGCGATGGAAGGCTGCTTCGGCTGCACCTGCAAATACCGGATCGTCCCGGCGTGCTGGCCGACATCGCCGGCAGGATTGGCGATTTCGGCGGCAACATCATTGAAGTGTCCCATCAACGCCTGTTCGCCGCGGCGTCTGTCCAGGCAGCCGAACTCGAAATAATGGTGGAAGCAAGGGACCCAAGGCATGCTAATGACATCGTTGAAGGGCTAGAACGTAACTATATCGTGCGTCGAATTTAGGTGGCTGCCCGACCCAAGGCCGGAGACTGACGCGTGCCTCATGACATGAAAACACCAAGGCCTGAGCATCTGGCGACTTTGGAAGCCGAGAGCATTTTCATTCTGCGTGAAGTCGCCGCGCAGGCTAGCCGGCCGGTCCTGCTGTATTCGATCGGCAAGGACTCGTCGGTTTTGCTGCACCTTGCCCGCAAGGCCTTCTTTCCCGCCAAGCCGCCGTTTCCCCTGGTTCATATCGACACCACCTGGAAATTCCGCGCGATGATCGAATTCCGCGACGCGGTGGTCCGTCGCCACGGGCTGGAACTGCGGCCGCACACGAATCCCGAGGGCCTGCGCCGCAACATCAATCCGTTCGACCATGGCGGCGCCTATACGCAGGTCATGAAGACCGACGCCCTGAAGCAAGCCCTGACCGAGGGCAACTACGATTTCGCCATCGGCGGCGCTCGGCGTGACGAGGAACGCTCACGCGCCAAGGAACGCATTTTCTCGGTTCGCGCCCCGGGCCACGCCTGGGACCCGAAGCGCCAGCGCCCGGAACTCTGGCATCTCTACAACGGGCAACTTTCGCCCGGCGAAACCCTGCGCGTGTTTCCGTTGTCGAACTGGACCGAGCTGGATGTGTGGACCTATATTGCCGCAGAAATGATCGACGTCGTGCCGCTGTATTTCGCGGCCATGCGCCCGACGGTGACGCGCGGCGACCAGCTTATCGTCGTCGATGACGAACGCATGCGTTTCAATCCGGGAGAGCGGCCGGTGGAACGGATGGTCCGGTTTCGCTCCCTTGGCTGCTATCCCCTGTCGGCCGCTGTCCCGTCCGAGGCCACGGACATGGACGCGCTGCTGGCGGAAATGCGCGACACCAGGATGTCGGAACGCGCCGGGCGGCTGATTGACCAGGAACAGGACAGCTCGATGGAACGCAAGAAGCGGGAGGGTTATTTCTGATGCCCGACTCCGTCCTGCGTGTTCTGACCTGCGGCAGCGTCGATGATGGCAAGTCCACGCTGATCGGCCGCCTGTTGTTTGAGTGCGGCACCATCCCCGATGATGTGATGGCCGCGCTGCAAAGGGATTCCCGCCGCTTCGGCACGGTTGAGGGCGCCACGGATTACGCCCTGCTGGTCGATGGGTTGGAGGCCGAACGCGAGCAAGGCGTCACGATCGACGTCGCCTACCGGTTCTTTGAAACGCCGGCCCGCCGTTTCATCCTGGCCGATACGCCTGGCCATCAGCAATACACCCGCAACATGGTCACCGGCGCATCGACCGCCGATCTGGCGATTCTGCTGATCGACGCGCGCAAGGGCATCCTGCCGCAGACCCGCCGGCACGCCGCCATCGCCTCCCTGCTGGGCATTCGCCAAGTGGTCCTGGCGGTCAACAAGATGGATCTGGTCGGTTACGACCACGCCGTCTTCACCCGGATCGAGCAGGATTTCCGCAACATCATGCCCAAGCTGCGGTTCAACCGCGTCACCTCGATCCCGATCTGCGCTCGCGACGGCGACAACGTTACATCGCAAAGCGCCCGGATGAAGTGGCATGTCGGGCAAAGCTTGCTGCAAGCGCTGGAAACAGCCGAGGCCGGGGTTGCGCAGGCCGATGTGTTCCGCATGCCGGTGCAGTACGTCAACCGGCCAGACCACGGTTTTCGCGGCTATGCCGGCACGGTCGCGTCCGGCCGCCTCAATGTCGGCGACCGCCTGCTGAACGTCGCCGCGCAAACCGAGGCGGTGGTTTCGCGTATCGTCACCATGGACGGCGATCTGCCCCACGCCACGGCTGGCCTGCCCGTCACGCTGGTGCTGGACCGTGAAATCGACGTCTCCCGCGGCGATGTCCTGGCTGGCGAACCCGCGCCGACCGCCGCCGACGGTATCGAAAGCTGGGTCGTCTGGATGGATGACACCCCGCTGTTCCGGGGCCGCGCCTATCTGTTGATGCTGGGCAGCCGCACCGTCGTCGCGACAGTGACCGACATCACGACCCGCCTGGACATGGAAACGCTTGACGAAGTCAGCGTGCGCGAACTCGGCCTGAACGAGATCGGCCGTGTCTCGATTTCGCTGACGCACCCGGTCGTCTGCGAGCCGTACGAGAACAGCCGCGAGTTGGGCGGGTTCATCCTGATCGATCGTCTGACGCGCAACACGGTGGGCGCCGGGATGGTGACGGCCGTTCGCACGCGCAACGCCGATATCGTCTGGCACAGGCTGGATGTGGACAAGGCCGCGCGTTCGCTGCTGAAAAGCCAGAAACCAGCCGTGTTGTGGTTCACCGGGCTGTCCGGCGCCGGCAAGTCAACCATCGCCAACCAGGTCGAGAAACGCCTGCACGCGCGCGGCCATCACACAATGATCCTGGATGGCGACAACGTCCGCCACGGGCTGAACCGCGACCTTGGTTTTTCCGAGGCGGATCGTGTGGAGAACATCCGCCGCATCGCCGAGGTGTCCCGTTTGTTTGTCGAGGCGGGATTGATTGTCATCGTGTCGTTCATCTCGCCTTACCGCGCGGAGCGTATGTTGGCGCGTGACCGCGTGGCTCCGGGCGAGTTCCTGGAAATCTTTGTTGATACCCCGATCGAGGAATGCCGTCGCCGCGATCCGAAAGGCCTGTATCTCAAGGCTGACGCCGGCCAGATCCGCAACTTCACGGGCGTTGACGCGCCGTATGAGGCGCCGCTGGACCCGGAAATCCGCTTGCGCACGCTGAACGCGCCGTCTGATGCGCTGGCGGATGAAGTCGTGGCCGCGCTGCGGGTGCGTGGAATCATTGCCTGAGCTTTGAATGCCAGATGACACCCTGGAGATCGCTCGCAACGAGGCCTTGGCCTGCCGGCTTTGTGAACGCCACCTTCCCCTCGGTCCCCGGCCTTCCTTCCAGGTTTCCGCCACGGCTCGGCTGCTGTTGATCAGCCAGGCGCCCAGCACCAATGTCCATAGAACCGGGCTGCTTTGGAACGATGCCTCGGGTGACCGGCTGCGGTCATGGCTGGCGATGGACCGGACCCAGTTCTACGATGGGTCGCGGATCGCCATCGTGCCGAGCGGGCTGTGTTATCCGGGTCGGCTGGCGAAGGGAGGGGACAAGCCGCCACGGCCGGAATGCGCGCCGCTCTGGCTGGATCGGTTCGTGCGGTTGATGCCTGAGGTTCGCCTGACGCTGCTGATCGGGTCGTACGCGCTGCGGCACAGGCTGGGAAAAGGCGCGATGACAGACCGGGTGCGCGGGTTCCGCGAATTCGGCTCGGCGATCTTCCCGTTGCCGCATCCGTCTTGGCGGACGAATGTATGGGAACAGCGAAACCCCTGGTTTGCCCAGGACGTGCTGCCGGCGCTGCGCGCTGTCGTGAATGCCGCCCTGGCCTAAACCGCGATCGTCCTGTGGGGGACACAGCCAGGGCAATACCGGTTTAGGTCAGGCCTTGAGCGGCCAGCCGCGACGATGGTACGCGCCGTCCCAGAACAGGTACTCATACTGCGTCGAGCGCGTGAACGCCGTCATCATGCGATCACGGATTGAAGGCGTGCTGCCCTCGGCCGCCTTGTCGGTCGCCGCGATGACGGCTTGGACAACGGCGCCAAAGGCCTCATCGGAGTAGGTGTTGATCCAGGCGCTGTAGGTGTTGCCGACGGCGGCTTCCCGCGCGATGGCGTAGCCTACGTCCCAGTAGATCCAGAAACAGGGCAGCAGCGCGGCAAGCAACACCTCCCACGGATCATGGTAGGCCGTCGCGAGCAGGAAGCTGGTGTAGTTCAGGCAATCGGGCGAGGGTTCGGATTGCGCTGGGTTGGCATGGAAATGGATCAGGTATTGGGCATGCAGCGCTTGCTCGACGGCGATCCCTTCCAGCGCGGACTCGGCGAACAGGCGCAAGGTCGCGCCGTCGGGGCCTCGGGCGCCGGCCATGGCCAGGACTCGGGCGTACTGTTCCAGGTAAAGCGCATCCTGGGTTATGTAGAACTGGAACCGAGCCTGATCCAGCGTCCCGGCCGCCAGTTCCCGGTTGAACGGCAGGGCGTGGATCGCGGCGCGCAGTTCCGCCGTGCGCTGCCAGGCGTGGTCGCAGAAGCTGGTCATGCGAGGCTCTTCGAGGCCATTTCAAAGGTATTCCGCGACAGATCAGGCAGGTCAAGGATGCGCTGCAACTGCGCCCTCATCAGCGCCTGCCTGCCTTCATCGAATCGCCGCCACTGGCCAAGCGGGGAAACCATGCGGGCGGCGACCTGGCCATTGGCCGGATCAAGCTGGATCAGCGTGTCGGCATACAGCTTGTAGCCGGCGCCGGAGGCGTCATGGAAACGCACTTGGTTGCCGGCAAAGCTGCTGACCAGGGCACGGACACGGTTGGGGTTGCGCAGATCGAAATCAGGGTGCGACTTCAGGGACTCGACGGCGCGGACCGTGCCGGGCAGCGGCGACAGCGCCTGGATGGCGAACCATTTATCCAGTGCCAGCGGGTCGTTGCGCCATGCCTGATAGAAAGCCGCCAGGGCATCCAGGCGCTGCGGGCAGTCCACGCCGGACAGTATCGACAGCGCGGCGAGCATGTCGGTCATGTTGTGGCCCGCGTCGAACTGCGCCTTGGCGACGGCGACGGCGGCGGGATCGCCGCTGGCGACAAGATAGCTCAGGCAGGCGTTGCGTAGTGACCGGCGGCCGATCGAAGCGCCATCGATCGCATAGGGGCCTGTATCCGTCAGGCTATCGTAAGTCGCGCGAAGCTTGTCGCTGAGTGCCTGGCCGATCGCGGCACGCGCCATGTCGCGGGCGGCATGGATTGCCTCGACATCCACGACAGCCATCTTGTCGGCCAGCATGGCTTCACCAGGCAGTGACAAAGCCTCGGCCGCGAAGGCGGGTTCCTGATTTATCGTGACGGCGGCGGCCTCGATCAAGGAGGGATCGACTTCAGGTTGGCCGCCTTTCTGGATAACGGCGACCATGTTCAAAAGAGCGGCGGCGGCGAACTGCTGGCCGGAATCCCACCGAACAAAAGGGTCAGTGTCATGCGCCGCCAGGAAGCGCAGGCGGGCTGGCGAAAGGCCCGACAGCTTCACCGGAGCGGAAAAGTTGCGCAGCACGGAGGGGACCGGAGGGCTGGCGACATCAACGAACTCGAAACGGTTGACAGGCTGGGTCGCCAGCAGGACGCGGGTGTCGGACCTGGCTTCGGCTTCGCCCTCCAGGCGCGTCGCAAGCTCCTGGCCATTGCCGTCGAGCAGGCCCATCGCGACGGGAATGACAAGAGGGTGCTTGTCAGGCTGGCCAGGAGTGGGCTTGGTGGACTGGCTGATGGTCAAGCTGTAGCGTTTCGTATCCGGATCATACCTGTCGTCGATGCTGATTTCGGGCGTGCCCGCCTGGCGGTACCACAGCTTGAAGTCGGTCAGGTCCGTGCCCGATGCGTCCTGCATCGCCCGCACGAAGTCGTCAATGGTGACGGCGCTGTTGTCGTGACGCGCGAAATACAGGTCCATGCCGCGACGGAAAGCGTCCTTGCCGATGATGGTGCACATCATGCGGATAACCTCGGCGCCCTTGTTGTAGATCGTCGAGGTGTAGAAATTGTCGATGGCCAGATAGCTGGCCGGCTGCACGGGATGCGCCAGCGGCCCGCTGTCCTCGCGGAACTGCGCCGCCCGCAACCCCCGCACATCCCCGATGCGCTTGACCGCTCGGCTGTTCTGGTCGCCGGAAAATTCCTGGTCGCGGTAGACGGTCAGGCCTTCCTTCAGGGAAAGCTGGAACCAGTCGCGGCAGGTCACGCGGTTGCCGGTCCAGTTGTGGAAGTATTCATGCGCAATGACCGTCTCGATCCCCTGATAGTCGCCATCCGTGGCGGTTTCCGGGCGAGCAAGCACGTACTTCGTGTTGAAGACGTTCAGCCCCTTGTTTTCCATCGCGCCCATGTTGAAGTCGGACACGGCGGCGATGTTGAACACGTCAAGGTCGTATTCCAGGCCGAAGACGTCCTCGTCCCAGCGCATGGAGGTTTTCAGCGACTGCATGGCGTGGGCGCAACGGTCCTCGTCGCCCGCGCGTACGTAGATGCCAAGCTCGACGACACGGCCTGACTGGGTGGTGAAGGAATCCTTGACTGACATAAGGTCGCCGGCCACCAGCGCGAACAGGTAGCATGGCTTCGGATGCGGGTCGGTCCAGGTGACGGCATGGCGTCCGTCGCCCATGTCCTTCACCGGACCAGGATTGCCGTTGGACAGCATCACCGGGCAAGCCTGCTTGTCCGCGATGATCGTGACCGTGTAGCGCGACATCACGTCCGGCCGGTCCGGGAAGTAAGTGATGCGGCGGAAGCCCTGCGCCTCGCACTGGGTGAAAAAGTTGCCGCCTGAGACATACAGGCCAGTCAGTTCGGTGTTCTTTGCGGGATTGATCTCCGTTTCGATCTCCAGGATGCAGGCTTGCGGCATGTCGGGGATGGTCAGGCCATGCGGCGTCTGCTGCGGCGTCAGCGATGTGCCGTCGCGGGTCAGGCTGAGCAGCGTCAGCGCCTCGCCGTCCAGATGAAGGGGGGCGTCGGCCGGCGTGGCGGGATCGCGGCGGATGGACAGGCGGCTGAGGACACGCGTCGCGTTTTCGTCAAGGTTGAAGGTCAGATCGACCTGATCGATCAGGAACGCGGGCCGAGCATAATCGGCCAGCCGGACTTCCGTTGGACCCATGTCGTTTGGCATGTCTTCTCCAGCTTATGACAAGGCTTGATATGGGACGCTACCGGTTTCGCGCAGCCTCCGCGAGAACCTCTTTCGCCAACGGCAGCATGGCATAGTCAACCATCGCCCCCTGGTAGCTGACGGCGCCGAGGCCGGCTTTTTCGGCGGCGTCGAACGCTTCCAATAGGCCGGTGAAGTAAACGACTTCCTCTGGCGTCGGCCGGAAGGCGGCGTTGGCGATGGCGACGTGGGTGGGATGCATGACGGACACGCCGGTGTAGCCGATGTCACGGGCCTTGCGGATCAGGCGCTCGACGGCCGGCAGGTCGTCCTGGGCGGTGCCGAAGATGCCGGCGATCGGATACATCGCCCCGGCGGCCCTGCTGTCGAGCACCAGTTTCGATGCCAGATAGAGTTGCTCGTCGCCGCCCGCCGTGGCGCGAAAGCCGAAAGCGCGGGCAAAGTCGCCGGACACGGGGCCGCTGATGGCGCCGTGTATGCCGCGAACCCGAGGACTGGCTTTCGCTAGGTCATACGCGTCGTGCATGCCCTGCGCGGTTTCCGGCAGCGGCGTGATGCCAACCGTGCCAAGCGGCAGGTTAGCGCGGCCCTCGGCGTGGCTGAGCAGGTCGTGGACGCGGCGTATCTCATCCGGCGTGGAGACCTTGGGCATGACGATCGCGGTCAGGCCCTCGGTGACGGCGGCATCGATCTCGCCCGCGGTGCCATCGTAAAGCGGCTGGATGCGAACGAACGCGCCAACGCCGGCCTCGCGCAGTTCCTGGATTTCGCTCTTCAGGAAGGCCATGGCTTGCGGCTTGAATTGCGGCGGGACCGAATCCTCGATATCCAGCACAGCGGCATGAGGCGAGACGCGGAGCGCCTTGCCAACCCAGTCGCGGCGATGGGCGGGGACGAACAGAGCTGATCTGATGGGCCACATGAGGTCTCTCCTATGAACCGCAGTTTGCTTGCGGCGGGCGCGGGGTGCAATCGTGGCGCTGGAGGTTCCGTCACATGCTCTATCCCGACATGCTTCTGCCCACAACGGTGGTGGGCAGTTATCCGCAGCCGGACTGGCTGGTGGATCACGCGACGCTGCACCGCCACGGCGTGCCTCGGGCGCACGCGCCTGACATGTGGCGGGTGCCGCCGGCGTTGCTGCAACAGGCGCAGGACGATGCGACCGCGCTGGCGATCCGCGACATGGAGCGCGCGGGGATCGACATCGTCACGGATGGCGAAATCAGGCGGGAAAGCTACTCCAACCGTTTCGCCCTGGCGCTGGAGGGCGTGGATGCGGAACAGCCCGGGACGTTGCGCTCGGCAAACGGGCGGGAAACAAGGGTTCCCAGGGTCGTAGGCCCGATCCGCCGGGTGGCAGGCGTGGAGACGCGCGATGCCCAATTCCTGCGGGCCAACACCGAGCGTGCGACAAAGATCACGTTGCCGGGGCCGTTCACCCTGTCGCGGCAGGCGCAGAATGATTTTTACGCCGACGAGGAAGCGCTGGCGATGGATTACGCCGTCGCCGTGAATGCCGAGTTGCGGGCGCTGAAGGCAACGGGCGTGGACGTCGTGCAGTTGGACGAACCCTGGGTGCGGACCGCGCCAGACAGGGCCATCCGCTATGGCATCAAGGCGATCAACCGGGCGTTGGAAGGCATCGAGGGACCGACCGTGGTGCATGTCTGTTTCGGCTACGCGGCGGTTGTTTCGGAAAAGCCGAGCGGCTACGGCTTCCTGGCGGAACTGGCGGGAACAACGGCAACGCAGATTTCGATCGAAGCCGCGCAGCCCAGGCTGGACTTGGGCGTGCTGCAAGATCTGGCAGGCAAGACCATCATGCTCGGCGTGCTGGACCTGGGCGATCCGGCGGTGGAGACGGCGGAACAGGTCGCGGGCCGGATACGCGACGGCCTGCGGTTCGTGCCGCCCGGTATGCTGGTCCCAGCCCCGGACTGCGGAATGAAATACTTGCCGCGCGACACGGCGTTCGGGAAGTTGCAGGCGCTGGCGGCGGGGGCGGCCATTGTCCGGGCAGAGTTGGCAGGGTGAGCTGACGCCAACCCTGCCATGATCCTGGCCGCGTCAGTGCGCCACCCCTCGCATTGACGCCGGCTGCCCAGGAAGCTTGATGTTCGAACCAACCTGCAC
>CAXTXZ010000045.1:9707-13106 GCA_964248015.1 uncultured Rhodopila sp.
GACGGACAGCTTGCCGCCCGCGCCGATCGACATGATGACGAGTTCCCCGCCCTTGGTCTTGAACCAGTCGCTGTCCTTGGCCCCGGAGCCAAGCAGCAGGGGCGCGGCGGCCCACTTGCCGTTGGGGGAGATGGCGAAGCCCTCAGGGCCGTTGCCGGGTGTCATCAGGCCGACAACATGCGGGTGCGGGCCGGTGGCATCGATAATGACCTCGGCATCGCCGTTGTTCTTGGTGGCGCCGGTGTTGGAGGCAATGGCGTATTTGCCGTCAGGCGTCACGTCGATGTTGTAAGGGGTGACGGCCGACGGTATGTCCATGGCCTTGTCGTAAGTCACCTTCTGGCCGTCGATCGTCAGCACGGCGATCTTGTTGGCCACGTTCAGGCAGACAAACGCGCGCTTGCCGTCCGGGGCAATGGCCACCGCCGCGGCCTCCTGCTCCAGCGGGACGTCGCCCACGGGTTTCACGGCGCCATCCTGGATTGAAAGCACGGAAACGCTTTTGCCGTTGCGGTTCGCCGTCAGCGCCAAATCCCCTTTATGCGAGATCGCCATGCCCGAGGGCTGCATGCCGACGGCGACCGTGTCCGCCACCGTCGGCGGATTGGCGTTCATGTCGATGACGAACAGCTTGTTGTCAGGCGCGATCTTCCAGGCGCTGCCGTCCTGGTTCATCACCACGGAGTTGGCGACCAGGCCAAGCTTGCCGTCCGGCGTGACCTGCAGGTTCGTGGGCGGCCCAAGCAGGGAGTTCATCAGCGGCAGCGAGGCGCGGATGCGGGGCTTGGCCGGATCGGCGACGCTCATGATCAGCACGGCGTCCTTGCCGGGCGGCCCGTTCACCTGGCCGTTGGCGTCATAGGTGATCTTCTGGTCCAGGCCGATCAGGATGTCGGTGACATTCGCCAGTGCCGGCGTGGCTGACAGCGTCACGCATGACAGCAGCAGCGCGGCGCGCATGTTCATCGGTCGTCCCCCCATGGTGTCTTGTTCCGGGCAGGCTAGGCGTGTCGCTGGGGGGCCGCAAGCTTGACGCTGCCGCGGGCGTCTGCAAGCGTCCCGCCGAGGGAGAATGTCGATGAAATTCGGTGTGTTCTATGAACATCAGTTGCCACGGCCATGGACCGCCAGCAGCGAGTACGACTTGTTCCAGAACTCCCTGAAGCAGGTCGAGCTGGCTGACCGGCTGGGCTACGACTACATGTGGGAAGTCGAGCACCACTTCCTGGAAGAATATTCCCACTCATCCTCCCCCGAAGTCTTCCTCGCCGCCGCCAGCCAGCGCACCAGCCGCATCCGTCTCGGCCACGGCATCGTGCAACTGACCACCAACCAGCCGCATCGCGTGGCGGAGCGCGTGTCAACGCTGGACCTGATCTCCGGCGGACGGGTCGAACTGGGCATGGGCGAGGGCGCGGGGCCAGCGGAGCTGCATCCGTTCGGCGTGCGGGTGCGCGACAAGCGCGACCGTTGGGAGGAGGCCGTGCAGGCCATCATCCCGATGTTCACGGAGGACAGCTCCGAGTTCCACGGCCAGTACTACGACTTCCCGGCGCGCAACGTCGTGCCGAAGCCGCGCCAGAAGCCGCATCCGCCGTTGTGGGTCGCCTGCTCCAACATCCGCACGATCGGCGAGGCCGGCCAATGGGGCATGGGCGCGCTGGGGTTCAGCTTCGTGTCGCCCGACGCGGCCAAGGCCTGGGTGCACAAATACTACAACATGTTCCTGCACCAGCCTCGCCGGCTGGCGGCATACGCGACCAACCCGAACGTCGCCATCGTCAACGGCTTCATGTGCGCCCCGACCGACGAGGAAGCGCTGGAAAAGGCCGCTGGCTGGACGTTCTTCATCTTCGCGTTGTCGTACTACGGCCGCAAGGGCGTCGATGCGCCGGGGAAAGGCGACCTGTGGCGGGAATACCTGGACTGGCGTCACACCGAGAAAGCCCAGGCCGCCCTGCGCAACGGCCTGATCGGCTCGCCCGACACCATCCGCAAGCGCCTGCGCCAGTTCGCCGACGCGCATGTCGATCAGGTCATCCTGCTCAACCAGGCCGGCAAGACCAGCCATCAGGACATCTGCGAAAGCCTCGACCTGTTCGCGCGGGAGGTCATGCCGGAATTCCACGCTCGCCAGCCGGCGCAGGAGGCCTGGAAGCAGGACGTGCTGGCGGGACGCATCGTGCTGGAAGACCTCGATACGGAACGCTACGACCTCTACGCGCACCAGAACGAGGACATCGTCCGCATGACCCCGGAACAGCTCAAGCAGCGCATGGCCGAAAAGGAACGGCTCGCGGTGGCAGGGGAATAGTTCGACTTTTCTCGCGACAGGCGGAATGCAACAGGGAGGGCCGACATGAAACTCGGATTGTCGATCGGGTATTCAAAGGCCCGGATGGAATTGCCCGTCGCGCTGGTGCGGCGGGCGGAGGAACTCGGCTACGACACGGTCTGGTCAGCCGAGGCATACGGTTCCGACGCGGTGACCCCTCTGGCGTTCCTCGCCGCCGTGACGAAACGCATCCGCCTGGGCACCGGGATCATGCAACTGGCGGCGCGGACGCCCGCCAACGCCGCGATGTGCGCCGGCACGGGCGATGCGCTGGCGGGCGGTGGCCGCTTCATCGCCGGCCTGGGAGTCTCCGGGCCGCAGATCGTCGAGGGCTGGTACGGTCAGCCCTGGGGCCGCCCCTATTACCGGCTGAAGGACTACGTCGCCATCATGCGGAAGATTTTCGCCCGCGAGGAGGGCCTGACGCATGAGGGGCGGGAAATCGCCCTGCCCTACGCCGGCGACGGCGCGGCGGGCGTCGGCAAGCCGCTGAAATCCATCCTGCACATGAACAAGGACATCCCGATCTACCTCGCGACCGGCAGCGAATCGACCGTCAAGCTGACGGCGGAGATCGCCGATGGCTGGCTGCCAATGGGGTTCGTCCCCGGCTGCATGGAGGAATACGGACCCTGGCTGGAGGAAGGCTTCCGCCGCGCCGGCAACGGCAAGTCCCTCAAGGATTTTGAAATCCAGGCATCGATCCATGTGGAGGTCGCGGACGACGTGAAGGCGGCGCTGGCCCGCCTGAAGCCCGAGGTCGCGCTCTATGTCGGCGGCATGGGCCACAAGGACAAGAACTTCCACAAGGAACAGATGATCCGGCGCGGCTTCGCCGAGGCGGCGGACCGCATCCAGGAACTCTATCTGGCGCATCGCAAGGAAGAGGCGATCGAGGCGGTGCCGGATGAATGGGTGGACATGAAGTCGCTGGTCGGGCCGCCGGACCGTATCCGCGCGCGGTTCCGCCCATGGGAAGAATCAGGCGCAACCAGCCTGACAGTCCGCTCCCGCCAGCCCGAGGCGATCGAGGTGATGGCCCAGGCCGCTCGGCTGAACTGAAC
>CAXTXZ010000046.1:0-12920 GCA_964248015.1 uncultured Rhodopila sp.
GGGCCAGCGATCCATCCCGATCCAGCCGCTTCTCCGCGCCGAAGGCCAAGCCGCATTCGAGGAATGGGACCGCAAGCCGGACAAGGTACAATATTAGGCCAAGGCGGTTCGCCCTCCGCACCATCATGCCTTGCCTCATGCGCGATACGTCACCCGATCGCCAACCTACGATCCAGTCCTGGCCTTGCTCTTGCATGCAATTTATCCATGGGTATCCAGGTGCGGAATTGGCTACTTCAGCCATGACACCTGCCATACGAGTAGGCAAAAGAGCAGGGCGCGCATGACACAGCCTTTGATCACGAGACGCCAAACCCTGGCCGGCGTCATCGCCGCACCCGCCATTTTGCGCCTCCGCCCCGCCCAGGCTGAAACAGTGAAGATAAAGGTCGGCTCCCTCAAGCTGATCCACTCGATCACCCCCTGGTTTTACGAGCGCTTCCTGCCCGAGGGCGCCGCCGTCGAGATCATCCCCTTTGAATCGCCCACCGACTGCAAATCCGCCGTCGTCACCAGATCCATCGATTTCGGCACCTTCGGCATCGCCGCCGGCATCCTTGGCGCAGCCGCCCACGAACCCGTCGTCGTCTTCGGCTCCGCCTGCAACAAGGGCATGGCCGTCGTCGCCCGCAAGGACAGCGCGATCGACACCCTGAAAGACCTCAAGGGCAAGCGCGTCGCCATCTGGCCCGGTTCCACCCAGGAGGTCTTCATCCTTGAACGCCTGCGCATGGAGGGCATGACCATCCGCGACATCGAATCCGTCCGCGTCTCCTTCAGCGAAATGCCTGCCGCGCTCGCCCGAGGCGACATCGACGCCTATGTCGGCGCTGAACCCGGACCCGGCAACTCGCTTGCCAGCGGCATCGGCAAGATCGTCGAGTATCCCTATTCCACTCCCATGGGCAGCCTGAACATGATCCTGGCGACGCATCGCGACGTCATCGACCAGAAGCCTGACCTCGCCCGCACCGTGCTGAACCTGCAACGCCAAGCCAGCGAATACGCCATGGCCCACCCAGCCGAGATGGTTTCGATGACCGTCTCCAAGCTCGGCATGAAACGCGAGGCGGTCGAACTCTCGGTGAAAAACGTTGACCTGAACTGGAAAATGACGCCTGAGATGATCCAGGCCAGCAAGACCTACGCCGAACACATGCTGACCTTGAAGCAGATCCGCGCGCTGCCCGACTTCAAGACGTTCTTCGACGCGAAAATCTCCGACCAGCTCGCCGCATGAGTCAAACAGCCGAAGCCTTGGCGACCAACGCCGAGCGCCCCAGGATCGACGCAACACCGCTGCTGCGGATCGTCGTGCCGGTCGCGCTGCTGCTGGGCTGGCACGCCGCCACGGCGCTGCGCCCCGGCGGCCTGATCCCATCGCCGGCAGAAGTCGGCGCCGCTCTGTGGGACCTCGCCTTTGGCGGCATCAACGACGACGCCTTCAGCCAGATGTTGTTGCCTGACCTGCTCGCTTCCGCCGGCCGCGTCTACGGGGCGTTCCTGCTCGCCGCCGCGCTTGCCTTGCCGCTGGGCATGCTGATCGGCCGCCTGCGCATCGTCAAGGAACTGCTGGAGCCTACCCTTCAGGTCCTCCGCCCCGTGCCCGTCACCGCTTGGCTGCCGCTCTCCATGATCATCTTCGGCCTCGGCCCCAGGTCCGCCTTCTTCCTGGTTGCCCTTGGCGCTTTCTACCCCATCCTGGTCAACACGACCTTCGCCGTCCGCAGCGTCGAGCCACGCCTGTTCGAGGCCGCGCAGATGCTCGGCGTCTCCCCCGCCAGCCTGTTCCCCAAGGTCGTCCTGCCCGCCTCGCTGCCCGGCATCTTCACTGGCCTGCGCCTGGGCCTGGGTTTTGCCTGGGTGGTCATCGTCGTCGGCGAGATGACTGGCGTGCAGACCGGCCTCGGCGCCATGATCATGGACGCCCGCCAGCTTTCCCGCACCGAGATCGTCATTGCCGGCATGGCCGTGATCGGCGTCGCCGGCTTTCTGTCCGACCAGGCCATAAACACCCTGGGCCGCCGCCTGTTGGCCTGGAGCCCGCAGCATGCCTGAGGCCACTCCCCTCCTGCACGCCACCAACGCCGGCAAGATCTATCCCGGAGGCATTGAGGCCCTGCGCAACGCCAACCTGACCATCGCAGCCGGAGAGTTCGTCTGCCTGATCGGCGCCTCCGGCTGCGGCAAATCCACGCTGCTGCGCATGATCGCCGGCTTTGAAACGCCAACCTCCGGCCAGATCGCCATGAACGGCAAACCCGTCACCGACCCCGGCCCGGACCGGGGCATGGTGTTCCAGGATTACGGCCTGTTCCCCTGGCTGACCGTCCGGGGCAACATCGCCTTCGGCCCCCTGGCCCGAGGCAAATCCAAGGCCGAAGCCGCCGAAACCGCCAGCCGCTTCGTCGCCATGATGGGCCTGGACCGGTTCGCCGACAGCTATCCGCACCAGCTTTCCGGCGGCATGAAGCAGCGTGTCGCCATCGGCCGGGTGCTCGCAAACGACGCCCGCCTCGCCCTGATGGACGAACCGTTCGGCGCGCTCGACGCGATGACCCGCGAACGTTTGCAGGACGAACTCCTCGCCATCTGGCGCGCGACCGGCCTGTCCGTGGTCTTTGTCACCCATTCGCTGGAGGAAGCCATCTTCCTCGCCGACCGCGTCGTCGTCATGTCGCCCGGCCCTGGCCGCATCGTGGCGGAGCAGCGCATCGCCCTAGACCGCCCGCGCGACGTGTCCTCGCCCGCGTTCAACGATATCCGCCGCCACCTCGCGTCTCTGCTGCACGCCGACCCGGTGCGGAAGGCCGCTTGACCCCCGTGGAATTGGCCCAGGCAGCCCTGGCGGCCGACCGGGCGCACGCCGATCCGGCGATCTGGATCACCCGCGTCCCGGATGAAACCATCCTGGCCCGTGCCCGGACGCTGCAAGCCGAGGGCCGGAACGGACGCTCCCTCTGGGGCATTCCATTCGCGGTCAAGGACAACATCGACGTCGCTGGCTTGCCAACCACGGCAGGCTGTCCGGGCTACGCCTACACGCCCGACATCGACGCGCCGGCGGTGCGGCGTCTGCTGCAAGCCGGCGCGATCCTCATTGGCAAGACCAACCTGGATCAGTTCGCCACTGGGCTGGTCGGCACGCGCAGCCCCTACGGCATCCCGCGCAACGTCTTCAATCCCGCCCTGGTCCCGGGCGGCTCCTCCTCCGGTTCGGCTTGCGCCGTCGCCGCCGGCATCGTGCGGTTCGCCCTCGGCACCGACACCGCGGGCTCAGGCCGCGTGCCAGCCGGACTTGGCAACATCGTAGGCCTGAAACCGACGATCGGCAGCGTCTCTGCCCGAGGCGTCGTTCCGGCCTGCCGCTCGATCGAAACGATTTCGGTCTTCGCCCGCTCGGTGGACGAGGCGCTGTCCGTCCAGCGCGTGATTGCCGCATACGACACTGAAGACCCCTATGCCCGTGCCGCGCCCTTTCCCCACCTGCGCCGGAGCGCCAACTCATCCGCCACACGCGTGGCCATGGGGGATGTCGCGGCGCTCTGCGACCCGCCCATCACCTGGGCGTTCCAGGACGCCGCCGCCTTCCTCAACGCGGCCCCTGTTGACATGGCGCTGTTCCTTGAAGTCGCGCGCCTGCTCTATGAGGGCCCCTGGGTGGCGGAACGGACCGCCGCCCTGCGATCAGTGATCGGCCGCCGCCCCGACATCCTGTACCCCGCGACCCGCGCCATCCTCGAACTGGGTCTGCAACGCCTGACCGTGGATGCCTTCGATGCTTTCCATCTCTTGCAACAAGCCCGCCATCAGGCCAGCACGTTATTTCAGCAGTACGATGCCCTGTTGCTCCCAACCAGCCCTTGCAGCCCCACCCTCGCGGACGTCGAGGCCGACCCTCTCGGCCCCAACCGCCGCCTGGGCACGTTCACCAACTTCGCCAACCTTTGCGACCTGGCCGCATTCGCCGTGCCGATCGGCTTCACGCCCGATGGAACGCCGGTCGGCGGCGTGCTCCTGGGCCCCGCCTGGTCCGAAGGCCGTCTTGCGCCCCTGGCCGACCGCCTGCACCGCCACTTCGCCACCACCATTGGCGGCACTGGCCAACCCCTGCCGTCGCCCGCCGAACCCGATGCCTTGGCCCCCGAGGAAATCGCCTTGTTCTGCATCGGCGCGCACATGCTCGGCCTGCCGCTCAACGCCCAGGTCACCAACCGGGGTGGCCGCTTCCTGCGCGAAGCGAAAACCAAACCCGAATACCGCCTGTATGCGCTTGGCGACCGTCCCGGTCTGGTGAGCGCTCCAAGCGGCGCGGCCATCACAGGCGAAGTCTGGGCAATGCCCGCCGCCGCCATCGGCCCCTTGCTCGCCCAGGTTCCGCCGCCGCTTGGCTTCGGCACGGTGTTGCTTGAAGATGGCCCCTGCCTCGGTTTCCTCGCCGAAACCGCCGGCATCGCGGGCGCGGCCGACATTACCCAGTATGGCGGCTGGCGCTCCTGGCTAAAGCAGATCGCAGGACAGCCGAAAGGTCTGGAGGCGTGAAGCTGCCTTGGAAGCAATGAGCCATGGCACGTCGCAGTCCCAACTGGACTGCGACGCGTCATAGCCGCGAACGCCGGAGACTGACGATGGACGACACCGCCCTCGACGCCCTGATCGACACAGGGACAACCCTGTTCGGCATAAGCATGAAACCGCAATGGCGCGACTCCGTTCGGCTGCACCTGGCCATCTCCCTCGGGCATGCGGCGACCGTGCTGGCGGCGGACTTGCCCGACCACGCCGATCCCGCGCCGGTCTACCGCGCATGAGCGACTGGACAGAGGCAACCGCCATCGCCACCGCGATAACATCTGGTAAGACCACCGCCGCCGCCGTGATAGCCGCCTGCCTCGGCCGCATCGAGCGCCTGAACCCCAGGCTGAACGCCTTCACCGCCGTCACCGCCGACCGTGCCCGCGCCAAGGCGGCAGCCGTGGACGCAGCGGTCATCGCCGGCGCCGATCCCGGTCCCCTGGCCGGCGTGCCCTTCGCCGTGAAGAACCTGATCGACATCGCCGGCCTGACCACCGTGGCCGGATCAAGGATCAACCGCGACAACCCGCCCGCCGCCGCAGACGCGCCTCTGGTTCGCCGGCTGGAGGCCGCTGGCGCCATCTTGGTCGGCGCCCTGAACATGGGCGAATACGCCTACGACTTCACCGGCGAGAACGTGCATGACGGCAACTGCCGCAACCCGCACGACACCAACCGGATGGCCGGCGGTTCCTCCAGCGGCTCCGGCAGCGCCGTGGGCGGCGGCCTCGTCCCCCTGGCGCTCGGCTCCGACACCAACGGATCGATCCGCGTGCCCGCGTCCTTCTGCGGCCTGTTCGGACTGAAACCGACCTATGGCCGGCTGACCCGCGCCGGTTCCTTCCCCTTCGTGTCCAGCCTGGACCACCTCGGGCCGCTGGCCCGCTCCACCGCCGATCTGGCCGCGGCCTACGACGCGATGCAAGGCTACGACCCCGCCGATCCGGTCTGCGTTGATCGTCCCGCCAACCCCGTCTCGGCGTCCCTGGACAGCGGCATCGCCGGCCTTCGCATCGCCTCGGCTGAAGGCTACTTCCGTGCCGGAGCCTCCGCCGACGCCCTGGCCGCGTTGGATTCCGTCGCCGCCTCCCTCAACGTTTCGCAGACAGTCACCATGTCGGACGCGGCGATTGCCCGCGCCGCCGCCTACGTCATCACCACGACCGAAGGGGCAGCGCTGCATCTGCACCGCCTCCGCACCCGTCCCGGCGACTTCGACGCCGATGTCCGCGACCGCCTGATCGCCGGCGCGCTGATCCCCGCCGCCGCCGTCACCCAGGCGCAGAAATTCCGCCGCCTGTTCCGCGAGCGGATGCTGCGCCTGTTCGACACCGTGGATGCCATCCTCGCCCCCGCCACTCCCTGCGTCGCCCCGCTGATCGGCGAGAAGACCTTCGTGCTGGATGGCGTCGCAATGCCCGTTCGTCCCAACATCGGCCTCTACACCCAGCCGATCTCGTTCATCGGCCTGCCCGTCGTCGCGGTTCCCGTGCCAACCGCCTCCGGCCTGCCGATCGGCGTGCAGATCATCACCGCCTCCTGGCGCGAGGACATCGCGCTCCGCGTCGCCCGCGCCCTGGAAGCCGCTGGCGTCGCCCGCACCCTGACACCCATACTCGCAACGGCATGACAAGTATCCCTACGTCTTACCATTTCTGCACGCAAGAGCATCGTATTTTGCGACTCCCTCGAGCTCGACGCTCGTCGAGCCATCTAAGTCACTCTGAAAAGCCAAGGAACCTAAATGTTTGGAATCCCTAATCTAGTGCCCTGGGAAGGACCTGCCTACGCTGGCGGAGCGAACAGGATAATGGTAATCGGCGAAACGCATTACGGTAAATGGACGGAAAAGCAAATCGTTGAACATCTTCTTCTGCCGACCACGGGATCAGGCACTTGGACCGGATTTGTCAAGGCGGTAACCAACGACCCTGCACTTACCCGCCAAAGTCGCGCCAATTTTTTGAACTGTATTGTGTTCTACAACTATATTGTAAATTTTCAGCCAGAAACTGCCGAGAAAAGTCAAGTATCAGACGCGCAGAGATCTGACCCAGACAATCAACGGATTCTCTTGGAGATGGTCAAAGCTTACCGGCCGACCCACATGATCGTGTGGGGGCTGCCTAATTTCAGAAGTATAGCGCAAGGCGACTTGTGGACACGCCTAGTCATGGCAGAGAATGGCGCGGCCTATTCAGCACTAAAAGTCGGAGATATAGACGCAACTGCTATCGGCATTAAACACCCGGCAATCGGATTTTCCTCGTCCAAATGGGGACCAGTCCTGGCTGCATTCCTTCATGATCAATACCGACCTTTGGCGTCGGTTCAACGCGCTCCCGCGAGCAGTCAATCCATGCCGGCGGCTAGGTCCGATCTCAACAGGAAAGGTGGCCAGACGTGGCTGTTGCGTTTGGAACCGGCAACCGGACAACGCGCATGGGTTACGAAAAGGTTCGAAAGAAATAATGGAATACCGCTTTTGGATCGTGCTGGTAACCCGATTTACGGCAGGGCAACGGCTGAAACCAGGAAGCGCGTGCTTGAAGGACTAAACGTGCTTTTCCATAACCGTCAGCTCGATGGCGTGGGTGGATTCTCTTATCACGGCATCCATCGAGTTGCCGTGGTTACCGATACCGGCGTTGAACTCGATTGGCCCTGACGTGCGCCTGACATGCCATATGATCGAAAATACTGAATGATCAACTGCACCAAGATTCAGTGCTTGGTCACGGTATTTTCTGAAGCGAGTTGACTTATGGTGTTGCAAGGCTCTCGGCAGTCTGCGGACGGCAAGCGAACTTCCCACAAATACCCAACCCGAAAGCCTGCTTGATGGACATCAACCTGCCTGACGTCAAAGCCGAGGTCGAAGCCGCCTTCGCGTCCTATGAAAAAGCCCTGATGGCAAACGACGTCGAGGCCATGCAAAGCCTGTTCTGGGCCAGCCCGCACACGATCCGCTACGGCATCAACGAGAACCTCTACGGCCACGACGAGTTCGGCGCCTTCCGCGCCGCGCGCTCGCCCGCCGGCCTGGCCCGCGTCACCGCCCGCACCGTCATCACCACCTTTGGACGCGACTTCGCCACGGCGTCCACCCTGTTCCACCGGGAAACGGCTCCGCGCAAGGTGGGCCGCCAGATGCAGTCCTGGGCGCGCACGCCGGACGGCTGGCGCGTGGTCGCCGCGCATGTCAGCCTGATCGACACGCCATGACGGCGCAGCCCCTCTGGGTCCGGGACCCGCTGGGCATCCTGGCCGATGGGGCAGAGCGCGGCATCGTCGTCAGCAACGGCCGCATCATCGAACTCGTAAGCCTTGGCGGCGAGCCGGCAACCCCCAATGTCGCAATCTTCGACGCCGCGCGGCATGTCGTGCTGCCCGGACTGATCAATACCCACCATCATTTCTACCAAACACTGACCCGCGCCTCCCCCGCCGCCCTCGACCGCACGCTGTTCCCCTGGCTGAACGCGCTGTACCCGATCTGGGCGCGCCTCACGCCCCACGCGCTGGACGCCGCCGCGACGGTCGCCCTGGCGGAACTCCTGCTGTCCGGCTGCACCGCCACCACCGACCATCACTACGTCTTCCCCGCCGGCCTGGAGAACGCGATCGACATCGAAATCTCCGCGGCACAACGTCTTGGCATGCGCGTCGTGCTGACCCGAGGCTCGATGAACCTGTCGCAACGCGACGGCGGCCTGCCCCCGGACAGCGTGGTGCAGGATGAGGACACCATCCTGGCCGACAGCGAACGGCTGATCGCGCGCTACCACGACCCCGCGCCGGAGGCCATGACGCAGATCGCCCTGGCGCCCTGCTCGCCGTTCAGCGTGACGACATCCCTGATGCGCCGCACCGCCGAACTGGCCGCCCGCGCCGGCGTCCGCCTGCACACCCATCTCGCCGAAACCGCCGACGAGGAAGCCTTCTGCCTCGCCAAGTTCGGCTGCCGCCCGCTCGACTACCTGGAACAATGCGGCTGGCTGAACGACCGCGCCTGGCTGGCGCACGGCATCCATTTCAACGGACCCGAGATTGCTCGTCTCGCCAAGGCCGGCACGAGCGTCACCCATTGCCCGTGCAGCAACCAGATCCTCGCCTCCGGCGCCTGCCGCGTCTGCGAGATGGAGGCCGCCGGCGTGCCTGTCGGCCTTGGCGTCGATGGCTCCGCCTCCAACAACGCCTCCAACCTGATGCAGGACGTGCGCGCCGCGTTCCTGCTGCAGCGCCTGCGCTACGGCGCGGACAAGGTCAGCCACAAGGATGCGCTGCGCTGGGCCACGCAGGGTTCGGCCGCCTGCATCGGCCGGCCGGAACTGGGCTGCATCGCCATCGGCGCGCAGGCCGACCTGGCCTTGTTCGCCCTGGACGAACTCCGCTTTTCCGGCGCGCTCGACCCTGTGGCGGCTGTCGTGACGTGCGGCGCGCACCGGGCCGACCATGTCATGATCGGCGGCCGCTGGGTGGTGCGGGATGGCGTCATTCCCGGCCTGGACATCGGCGCCCTGATCCGCCGGCACACGCAGGCCGCCAGGGCGCTGCACGCCGCGTAGCCTGGCGCTGATTGCTTCGCCCGACGCGCAATGACACATTGCCTCGGAACCTTTCGCCGCCAACGTGACGCTCCAAGGGGACGCTGCGCATGCCTGATTATGATCTCGTGATCGCCGGTGGAACGGTGGTGACGCCGGCGGACATGTTCCAGGCCGACGTCGGCGTGAAAGACGGCCGCATCGCCGCCCTCGGCCTTGCCCTGCGGGGCGAGCGCACGATCGACGCGCAAGGCCTGCTGGTCATGCCCGGCGGCGTCGACTCGCACTGCCACATCGAGCAACTCCAGCCGCGAGGCGCAGCCGACGAGGAAACCTTTGTCACCGGCAGCGCCTCGGCTTTGGCCGGCGGCACCACCACGGTCATCACCTTCTCCACCCAGTTCAAGGGCGGGGGCATCCTCAAGCCGCTGGCCGAGTATCGCCGCCGCGCAGAACGGGCGATGGTGGACTACAGCTTCCACCAGATCATCACCGACGCCACCGACGAGGTGGTCTTCAACGAAATCCCCCAGGTCGTCGCCTCCGGCATCCGCAGCCTGAAGGCGTTCCTGACCTACGATCCGCTGCATCTCGACGACCGCCAGTTCATCCGCGTCCTCGCCGCCGCGCGTCGCACAGGCGCGCTGGTCACCGTGCATTGCGAGAACTACGACGCGATCAACTGGCGCACCGCCGCCCTGCTGGCCGACGGCCGCGCCGAGCCGAAATACCATGCCTGGTCCCGCCCGGCGATGATCGAGCGCGAGGCCACCCACCGCGCCATCGCCCTGGCCGAGATGGTCGACCAGCCCATCCAGGTCTTCCATGTCTCCTGTCCCGAAGTCGCCGAGGAAATCGCCCGCGCCCGCCATCGCGGCCTCAAGGTCTGGGCGGAAACCTGCCCGCAATACTTCGTCCTGTCCGCCGCGCACATGGACCGACCCGGCTTCGAGGGCGCCAAGTTCATGTGCAGCCCCGCCCCCCGCGACGCCGCCGCCAGCGAGGGGCTATGGAAAACGATCCGTGACGGCGTGCTGGACGTCGTCTCCTCCGACCATAGCGGCTGGAGCTACGACACACCCGTCGGCAAGCGCGTGAACGGCGCGGGAGCGCCTTTCCGCGACATCCCCAATGGCGTCCCCGGACTGGCCTCCCGCCTGCCCATCCTGTTCAACGAGGCCGTCTCGAAAGGCCGCATGGACGCTTGCGCCTTCGTCCGTCTCGTCGCCACGAACCCGGCGAAGCTGTTCGGGCTTTACCCGCGCAAAGGCACCATCGCGCCCGGCACGGATGCCGACCTTGTGCTGTGGGACCCCAACAAGGCCGTCACCCTGACCAACAGCCTGATGCAGCACATCATCGACTACACGCCATACGAAGGCATGGAAGTCACCGGCTGGCCCGTCTCAACCATCCGCCGCGGCGACGTGGTGATGAAGGACGGCCTGGTGCAAGCCGAACCGGGCAGCGGCCAGTTCCTGCCGCGTGGCCCCTACGGTCTCATCCAGCCCACCGGCAACTTGCCCAACGGCTTCGACGCCAGCGCCTTCCTGGTGTAGAACCGCCCTGGGCTCGCATGGGTCGCTGCACTAACGTTGCTTTTCCAGTATGGCGGAGGAACAGATGATCGAGATCGTTGCCGGCCCCTATGCCTTCAAGGCGAGATTCGAGGAGGCCCGCGCGCCAAAGACGGTGGAGAAGTTCCGCTCGTTACTTCCTTATAAAGAACGCATCATCCACGTCCGCTGGAGCGGCGAAGCCTGCTGGATTCCCCTTGGTGATCTCGATCTTGGCCTGCGGTTTGAAAACCACACGAGCTATCCGGCGCCCGGCCAGTTCTTGCTGTACCCTGGCGGCATTTCCGAAACCGAGATCCTGCTGGCCTACGGCGGCGTCCAGTTCGCCAGCAAAATGGGCCAGTTGGCGGGCAATCATTTCCTGACGATTGTTGAAGGAAACGAAAATCTTGTGGCGCTCGGCAAGATGGTGCTGTGGCAGGGCGCTCAGGACATCGAGTTCCGCATCCCCTGACAGCAGCCTGAAGAACGGACCGGCCTGCGCCGGAAGCAGGTCACCACAGGCCGGATGGCCCAGAGGCGGGAACCGACCTGGCAACCAAGGACTATTGAGCACGGTGCCAACCGGCCTGTGGCACGCCACTGCAAGGGCTTGTTGTCACTCATGCAAGCCTAGCCTTTGCAGCAGCTCGGCCGCATGTGGATCGCCCAGCGCAATGGCCTTGTAGTACCACGCCGCCGCCAAAGCCGGATCTGGCTTCTCCGCCCGTGCGGCCTCACTGGATCGAAAGTTTGGATCATATGTCGTGCCCATTGCCGTCGCAGCGGCGGCATGGCCTGCCTCCGCGGCATGCAGGAACACCAGGCGGGCCGCCGCTATGTCACCAAGCGCAAGGGACTGCTCGCCGCGTTTCATCAAGGCCGCCACCAAGGCCGCATCCATGGTCGCCCCGCGCGGCAATGCCTGGGATTCCGAACCCATCCTTGGCGGCGCTTCAACCGTTCTGGGCGTCCCTGCGGGAGCGGAACCACGCAATCCCCTGTAGAGGAATGCCGAAGCGCCTCCCAGAAGAAGGAGCATGGCGACAAAGGGAATCAAGCCAGCCGCCCAGTTCCCCAAGCCAGACGACCGGCGCTGCCGAGGTCCGACAAC
This sequence comes from uncultured Rhodopila sp., assembly GCA_964248015.1. Classification (GTDB taxonomy): domain Bacteria; phylum Pseudomonadota; class Alphaproteobacteria; order Acetobacterales; family Acetobacteraceae; genus Rhodopila. The sequence continues at coordinate 11,793 of CAXTXZ010000046.1, forward strand.
CGAGGCCACCGTCCGAGCTGTGAGGATTGCCTCGCCCCCGGCGAAGCCGGCAATGAAAGAGGCTTCCATGATACGGTTAACCAGACCAGGCAATCCGTTGGACCGCGCGATGATAAGCCGCAGGGCCTGCGGGGTGATGGTCCGCCGTGTCGTTCCTCCGGCCACCCATAGCGCTTGTTCAATATAGGTCCGCACCTCGGCAGGGCCCAGCCGCGGCAGCCGCGCGGTCGCGTGGGCAACTTGCCCCAGCGCCCCCGCCAAGGGTTCGGTTGTGCTCGTCACAACGATTGTCGACATCATGTTCCCCGCTTGACACAGGCGCAGCATGCGCAGCAGCACGTCGATGCAGTCCGCCGGCATCAAGTCAACGTCGTCCACCAGCAGCACCTTCTTGGGCGGTGCGGCAAACGTTTCAATGATGTCTTCGATGGACCCGTCACTGCTGCGCAGGCTGGCAAGCGCGTCAAGCATCTCAGGCAGGGTCACCCGCCCGTCTGGCGGCCGGCCGATCCGTCTGACTGGCAGTCCGGCGCCCGTGGCGGCATCGCCAGCCGCATGGAGCATCCGCGTCTTGCCAACCCCCGCCTCGCCATGGAGCACGATCAAGCCACTGCCGTTGATCATTGTGTTGATCACAAGCTCAAAATCACGCCGGTGAGAGGCGAACAGGGTGTACGCCCCGTTGCTGTCCAAACCGGAGCCAAAGGGCGGTTTTGACAGCCCGTAGAGATCAAGATAGCTGGAGGCGGCTCGCCGTTCAGGCAGCGCCCTTGGCGTCATGGATGGGTCAGTTATCAAACGCGACGATTTGAGCATGGGAACGCTCCGGCGCGGCACCTGCGGCAGCAGCGCCGTTTAGCCTCATTTACGTCTGCTTTGCCCATCCATCACCAGAATGTGAAATTTAGCAACTGTCATTTTATAATCATTCTGAAAAATTACTATTGTAGGTAGCATTTCGGAGAAAATCAAGAGAAACATCACGATATACATACATTTTCAGAACTATTTATCATTCAGTATGAGAAACATAAACTTTTGCAATTTCCCAATTATAAAAGCATTTATGTGACGAAATAGCATCATAATTTTCCTGATAGCCTCAGAATTCCAGGATATTTGCATGGT
>CAXTXZ010000047.1:0-4459 GCA_964248015.1 uncultured Rhodopila sp.
CCTACGGAGTTCGTCGTCGCCGGCGTCCGCTCGCTGGACCTGCCGCCCGAGCAGATTCCGCTGGTCGGCATCCTCGGCGGCCTCGGCCAGCCGCTGTGGACCGCGCCGGCGCCGAACGGCTGGCCCGACCGCGCCGCCGACTGGTCGGCGCCCGAGGCGATGCTGCGGCGCATCGACTGGGCCAGCGGCTTCGCCGGGCGCATCGGCAACCGCGACGTGGCCGAGGTCGCCGATGCCACGCTAGGCCCCTTGCTGCGCCCCGCCACGCGGGATGCCATCCATCATGCGGGATCACGACGCGACGCCATGACCCTGCTGCTGACCAGCCCTGAATTCCAACGGCGTTAATCCAAAGGCGTCATCATGATCCTTTCCCGGCGCACCGCGCTTCTCGGCCTGACCACATCCTTCGCCATCGGCCCCGCCCGCCTGGCCCTCGCGGCGGCGTCCACCGACAAGCGGCTGGTCGTGGTGATCCTGCGCGGGGCGCTCGACGGCATGGCGGCCGTCGTCCCCTACGGCGATCCCGCCCTGGCCGCCCTGCGCGGCGAGATCCTGCCGCCCATGCCTGGGCAGCCGGACGGCCTGCTCGATCTTGGCGGCTTCCACGGCCTGCACCCGGCGATGCCGGGATTGCACGCCCTGTTCAAGGCCAATCAGGCGCTGATCGTGCACGCCGTCGCCGGCCCCTACCGGATGCGCAGCCACTTCGAGGCGCAGGACTGCCTCGAATCCGGCGCGGACCACCGGATGACCAGCGGCTGGCTCAACCGGGTCGTCGCTTGCCTGCCGGCGGGCGGGCCATCCAGGCCAACAAGCGATGCGCTCGCCATCGGCGTGAGCGTGCCCCTGCTGCTGCGCGGGCCGGCACCCGTCGCCAACTGGGCGCCGCACGGCTTTGCCCAGCCCTCGCCCGAGCTTTACGCCACCGTCGCCGCGCTGAACCAGGGCGACCCCGTCACCGGCCCGGCCATCGCCGAGGGACTGCGCGCCCGCGGCTTCAGCAGCGGCGTCCTGGCCAGCGAGGACGACCCAAAGGGCCGGAACGCGTTCCCCGCCCTCGCGCGCTCCGCCGGGGAGATGCTGCGCGCGCCGAACGGGCCGCGCATCGCCGCGTTGGAGATCGGCGGCTGGGACACCCACGCCGCGCAAGCCAACCGCCTGAACAACCCCCTCAAGGACCTCGACGCCGGCTTGGTTGCCCTCAACGCCGCCCTCGGCCCCGCCTGGGCGCGGACCACGGTGCTGGTGATGACGGAGTTCGGCCGCACGGCACGGGTCAACGGCACCAAGGGCACCGATCACGGCACGGGAACCGTTGCCTTCGTGCTGGGCGGGGCCGTCGCCGGCGGGACCGTCAAGGCGACCTGGCCCGGCCTGGGAGCCGGCAAGCTGTTCGAGAACCGCGACCTCGCGCCAACCACCGACCTGCGCGCCGTGGCGAAGGGCATCCTGGCGGCGCATCTGGGGCTGGACGCCGCGGCCCAGGGGCGCGTGTTCCCCGGCAGCGCCGACGTGTCCGCGATGTCGGGCCTCATCCGCGCCTGATCCGATTGAACACCGTCCCGCGCGGGGCCATCTGCTCCCCCAAGCAATGGGGAGAGCGCGATGTCCCGCCGGATCGGCCTGCTGCTGGCAATGCTGCTGCCGCCGCTCAGCGCGTGGGCCGAGGCCGACACGGTGCGGATCGCCCAGCCTTACGGGCTGCTGTACTTGCCAAGCTACGTCGTGGCGGACCGGCACATGATCGAGGACGGGGCGGCAGCGGCGGGACTGGCTCCGGTCAAGGTCACGTTGACCCGCCTGGCGAGCGGCCCGGCCGGCAGCGACATGCTGCTGGCTGGCGACGCGGACATCGCGATGGGCGGATGGGGCCCGGCGCTGACGCTCTGGGACAAGACAAAGGGCGGTCAGAAGGTGCGCGGGGTGCTGCCGCTTTGCAGTTCGCCGATGTTCCTGACCAGCACCGACCCACGCATCCACTCGATCCGGGATTTCACCGACCGTGACCGCATCGCCGTCAGCGCGATCAAGGTGACCGACCAGGCCATCGCCTTGCAGATGGCCGCCGCCAAGGAATGGGGCTGGGACGCGCGCTTCCGGCTGGACCCGCTGACCGTCGCCATGTCGAACCCGGACGGCCAGTTGGCGCTCCTCGGCGGCCTGAGCGAGGTGCGCAACCACGCGACGATCATTCCTTTCTCGATCGCTGAAGTGGAATCCGGCAAGGCGCATCTGGTGATGACGTCGGATGACGTGATGGAGCCGAGCGCGAGCTCGGTCGTGGTCTACGCGTCGGCCCGGTTCCACGATCCGAACCCGAAACTCTATGCCGCGGTCGCGCGGGCCTACGAGGACGCGATCGACTGGATCAACGCCCATCCCCACGAGGCGGCGGAGATCTACCTGGCGCGCGAACCGCGCAAGGAGGGTGTCGCATGGATCGAGGCCATGATCCGCGACCCCGGACGCGTCCGCTACAACGCCACGCCGCGCGGCATGCAGGCCCATGCCGACTTCATGCACAAGGCGGGCACATTGAAGAACAGGGTCGAAAGCTGGCGAGACCTGTTCTGGGAGAACATGGGCCAGAAGGACGGCAGCTAGACCGCGATCGTTCTGATTGGAAACAGTCAGGGCGTGAATCGCCGGTCCCAATAAAGCCAGATCGGTAACGCCTGATACAGTCAGGGCAATAGTGGTTTGAAAGCGCGAACGTCTGATACCGGCGGTCCGAAGGACTGACCGGTATGCGCGTAGGGTTGGCGTGGCGGCTACGCGCCAAATCAATAAGATGCCAGCGGCCGTTGACCGGTTTACCGGTCAACAACAAGGGCCGTTGGCATGAGGTTAACCCAATCCCAGGCGCGAACGCTTTCGCAATGACCAAGCCTGAAACAGCAGCGTCCGCCTGGCACCCTCCCCCGCCACGGACGCGCCGTTATTCCGCTGCCCGCGCAAGATTCCCGGCATCCGCAAGATCCTCCACGCGCCAGCACTGCCGCATCAGCGCCCCTGTCCGTTTCTCGCCCAGGACAGGGACAGCCATGCCGGCGAACTTGCCTTCCAGCTCGTCGTTCGTCATCGGCCGCGTGGCGCTGCCGATGCCATGCTGGATGTGGCTGGCATGGCTTGAGCCGTCTGTCAGGGTGACCGTCACCACCGCGGCGTCGGCGGCCAGGTTCGGGTCCAGCGTGGCCTGGACGCGGTCCTGGAACGCCATCAGTCGGGGGTCCTTGACCGCTGTGTCGGTGTCCATGTCAGCGATGCGGGCGGCGCCCCGGATAAAGGCCACAGCCGTCCAGTGATGCAGGCTGACATGCGCCTGCATCTCATCCCGCGGGTTGCGGTTGTCGCACAGCGCCATGGCGCCCGGCGACGCGGCGATCGCGACCGAGGCGATCCGCGCCGGATCAAGCCCGTGCGCCTGGCGCAGCGCCAGGCAGGCGTCGATGATCGGATGGATGACAATGCCGCAGGGATAGGGCTTGTAGGTGTTGCGCAGGATCTCGAACCGCTCGCCCAGCCCGCCGGTCAGCGCATCGAGGTCGGGCGCCTCGGAGAACACGCTCAGGTAGCCGTAACGGCCTTCCAGCGCGGCCGGGGAACTGGTGAAGCCCGCTTGCGCCAGCAGGGCCGCGCGCAGGCCGGTTTGCGCCGCCTGGGCCGGCATCATCGGCGTGCACAGGCTGCCGTGCATGACGCGGAAACCGGCCGCCTGGGACAACGCTATGCCGATCGCCATCCGCATCGCCGGCATGTCCAGGCCCAGCAGGGAGCCGGCCGCGACGGCTGCCCCAAGGCCGCCGGTGATGCCGGTGCCGGACCAGGCCACCGAGCCTTTAGCCGGCGGCACGGTCAACGCCTTGCAGAGCCGGCATTCCAGTTCGACGCCCAGCGCGAAGGCCAGCAGCAATGCCCGTCCCGACACTGGGCGCTGCTCCGCCAGGGCCAGCACGGCCGCGGCGACCGGACCGCTGGGATGCACCACCGCCTGTTCGTGGGTGTCGTCGAAGCTGTAAACACTCGACGCCAGGCAGTTGATCAGCGTGGCGTGCAGCGCGTCCGACTTGCGGCCGCGGCCAATCAGGGTCGCGGCTGGCGAGCCGGTGAAGCGACTCAGGGCGGCATCGGCCAGGACAACGCCGTGATGACGAGCGCCTCCCAACGTGCAGCCCAGTATGTTGAACAAGGAACGCAAGGCTTCACGCCTGACGGATTCCGGCAGGTCGGTTTCGCGCGCATCGGCCGCGTAGGCGGCAAGTCGCGTGGTGGCGGCATCGGGCATGGTTTCTGTTCCGTCGGTCAAAGCGCCTGTTGTTCAAAGCGCCTGCCAATCAAGGCGCCCACCAATCAAAGCGACCGCGTTGCGCCGCCATCGATGTCGATGATGGCGCCTTGCAAGAAATCGGCGCGCGGGGACGCAAGGTAAGCGACCAGCGCGCCGATCTCGTCCGGC
>CAXTXZ010000047.1:4559-6278 GCA_964248015.1 uncultured Rhodopila sp.
GAAATCGGCGCGCGGGGACGCAAGGTAAGCGACCAGCGCGCCGATCTCGTCCGGCCGGCCGATCCGGGTCGTGCCGTGCGACTCGAGCAGAAACGACACCGCGTCCTGCCGCGTGATGCCGCGTTCGCGCATGACGCGCTCTGCATTGCGGGTGAAACGGTCGGTTTCTATCAAGCCCGGATTGACGGCGTTCACCCGGACACCCTGCGCGACGCCGATGTCGGCCATCGCCTTGGTGAAATTCAAAAGCGCCACGTTGACTGATCCGCCGATGGTGAATTCGGCCGAGCCGGAACGCGAGCCGATGCCAACAATATTGACAATACTGCCACTCGACTGCCGCAGGTGCGGCCAGGCGGCGCGGGTCATGCGAACGTAGCCATGGAACTTGAGCGCGAATCCATCCTGCCAATCGTCTTCAGACAAGGTAAAGAAATCCGCCCGCTTGGTTGCGCCCGCGTTGTTGACCAGCAAGTCGAGGCGGCCAAACCGGGCCATGGCACTGCTGACGATCTTTCCAGGAGCGGCGGGATCGCGAAGGTCCGCAGGCAAAACGTCTGCTTCGACACCGGCCTCATTGGCCAAACCCGTGGCGGTTTCCTGCAACTTTGCCAAGTCGCGGGCGACAAGACAAAGATTCATCCCTTCCCGCGCGAGTTCCGCGGCAATGGCGGCGCCAATGCCGCGATTTGCGCCTGTAACCAGTGCAACCTTCTTGTTGAGTTCAAGTTCCATGTTCCGCCCCAGTCTATTATCAGCGAGATAATGCCGATTCTTCTGACAGACCGCAAACCACAGGAGAAGGGTCAGGAATTAAGGCTATCTTTCTTAAAAGGACTATGGCGTCATGCGGCAGTTCGGATTATCCTCAAGCAGTTGGGTTACAGGAAAGAAATATATGTCTGAAGATGTGTTGGGCCTGACGGCTCAGATTGTAAGCGCGCACGTTACCAAGAATGCAGTCCCCGTCGAGGACCTGCCTTCTCTTATCCGTGAGGTCTACAAGACTTTATCATCTGTGGGCGATGCAGCCCCGCCGCCGCCGGAAGCTTTGAAGCCAGCCGTCGCGGTGACCAAGTCAGTGTTCCCCGACTACATCGTTTGTCTGGAAGACGGCAAGCAGATGACCATGCTCAAAAGGCATCTGATGACCGAACACAACATGACGGTCGATCAATATCGCAGTAAATGGAGCCTGCCGGCCAATTATCCAATGGTCGCGCCGAACTACGCCGAGACTCGTTCCACTCTTGCGAAGAAAATGGGACTGGGGCGCAGCCGCACTGTTGTGCCGCCGGCCAAGAAACCCAGCCGTAAAGCCGCGACCAAGCGGGGGGCCGCGCGTTAAACTAACGCTGAAATAAAGCTCGGCCCGTGGACAGGGCGCCTAACCCTTCCATCGGCCAGTCCTTTCAGCAAGTGCTAGCCTAATTCTGTATCCTGGTGCTTACTGGCTTCTTGGGTTTTCATTTTGCCTGATGGATTTGCCTGGTAATTCCTGATCGAACATCTACCCATCCATAATCGACTGGGTTACCGCCAAAACAGATTCAGTTTGTCCGTAAGTAGTCTTTCCCGGTGTCAAACCTTGCCGCCAGAGTACAATGATCCGGCTTTCAGGGCGCAACCCAGTCAATGATCCCGCACCGGCAGGTGGCCTGTCGCCCAACAGGCCAACAAGCCCGGCTCGCGCGATGGACGCTCGGCTGACCTTCCCCG
>CAXTXZ010000047.1:6288-12912 GCA_964248015.1 uncultured Rhodopila sp.
GCCGTTCCCGGCGTCAAACCTTGCCGCCAGAGTACAATGATCCGGCTTTCAGGGCGCAACTCAGTCATATCGTTCGCGTCGAAAGCGCCTGTCCATCGCCGCACAGAGCCACCATGACGTGATGCTCCAATGGCAAGGGTACCAGTGGTGCAAAGGGTCGTTGATACATAGGTCACGTTGCTGGCGCAGTCTAACGCCTCATTGATCCCGCACCGGCAGGCTGCCTGTCGCCCAACAGGCCGACAAGCCCGGCTCGCGCGATAGACGCTCGGCTGGCCTTCCCCCACGTTGCTGCTATAGCAGATCATCGAAGGGCCGAAAGATCCGGAGGCGTGAATCTGCTTAAGCGACAATGAGCCATGGCATGACGAGCAACCAGCACTTCGACCGGGCAAGAAGGATGCAAGCAATGAAGAACGGCAGGATTCTCCTCGAAACCACCGGGCCGGTGGCGCTGATGACCCTGAACGACCCGGATGTCCTCAACGCCTTCGGGCAAAAGCTGCGCGAGGACATGCAAGCCGCGATGGATCATGTCGAGGCCAGTGCCGCGCGCTGCCTGGTGATCACCGGCGCGGGCCGAGCGTTCTGCTCCGGCGCCAACCTCAACGACCCCGACCGGATGCCGCGCGACCGCGCGGCCGAGGCCCGCGGCGAGGTCCAAGGCGATCTCGAAGCCTGGTACAACCCGATGTTCCTGCGCCTTCGGGCGCTGCCCATCCCGGTCGTGACCGCGATCAACGGCATCGCCGCCGGCGCGGGCATGAGCCTCGCCCTGTCCGGCGACATCAGGATCGCCGCCCGCTCGGCGTCCTTCCTGCAAGCCTTCGCCCGCATCGGGCTGGTGCCGGACTGCGGTTCCTCCTGGATACTGCCCCGTCTCATCGGCATGGCGCGCGCGATGGAGCTGTCCCTGCTGGCCGAGCGCCTGCCGGCGGAAACCGCGCTGAGCTGGGGCATGATCAACCGGCTGGAGGACGACGCCGAGCTGATGCCGAAAGCCATGGCGCTGGCGGAAAGCCTGGCCAACGGCCCCCGCTCGCTCGGCCTGATCCGCCGCCTGTACTGGGAGGGCCTCGACAACCGCTACAGCGACCAGCTTGATCTTGAAGCAAAGTTGCAGAACCAGGCGGGGGCGACTCAGGATTTCCAGGAGGGTGTGGCAGCCTTCCGCGAAAAGCGCATAGCCAGGTTCACCGGCCAGTAAACCAGCGGTCAGGAGCACCCGTCATGCGGATCGGCATCGTCACCATCCCCGCCGCCTCGCCGTCCGGCCCGCCCGTCATCGAGCAGGTTTCCGCGCTGGCCCGCGCCGTCGAGCAATTGGGCTTTCACGGCCTCTGGGTCACGGACGCCTTCGCCCGCGGCAAGGCGACGCTCGATCCGCTGATGCTGCTGTCGGCGCTGGCGCCGCAGACAACGCGCATCGAGCTTGGCACCTGCGTGGCCCAGGTGCCGCTGCGCCACCCGGTCGAGTTCGCGCACCGCGCTCAGACGCTGAACGCCATGTCGGGATGCCGCTTCCGCTTCGGCGTCGGCAGCGGCTCCACGAAACATGATTTCGACGCGGTGCAGGCCGACTACGACAAGCGCTTCAAGACGCTGCCAGCCTATCTGGAGACCATGCGCAAGGTCTGGGCAGGCGAGCCGGTCCACGGCCCCGCCCTGAGCCTCTGGCCCGGCACCGAGGGCGGCCCACCCGTCCTTCTCGGCGCATGGCGCAGCGAGCGTTGGATCAACCTGTCGGCCAAGGCGCTGCAAGGCTGGATCGCCTCAGGCATCCACACATCCTGGGAAGACCTCGCCATTGGCCTGAAGATGTACCGCGCCGCCGGTGGCGCCCGCGCCGTGCTGGCCAACGTCTTCATGGATTTCCGCGATCCGCCGGCGCGCCTGCCGATCACGCACGCGCCAAAGATCACCCTGTTCTGCTCCCCGCGGGAGGCGAGGGAAAGGCTCACGCGGCTGGAGGACCTGGGCGTGGACGACGCCCTGTTGGTGTGCCCGCCGGACGACCCTGAACAGTTGCGGGCACTTGCCGATCTGATCTGATCGATCACAGCGGAATGCGGCGCTGTTAGAGGGCTTATGGCGCGGCGATGGCCTCAAGCCCGCCCATGTAGGGCCGCAGCACCGCCGGCACGGCAATCGAGCCATCCGCCTGCTGGTAATTCTCCATGACAGCGATCAAGGCCCTGCCCACGGCCACGCCCGATCCGTTCAAGGTATGCACAGGCGCCACGGCCTTGCCGTCCGCGCCGCCGCGAAACCGGGCGTTCATCCGCCGCGCCTGGAAATCCTTGCAGTTGGAACAGGACGAAATCTCACGGTACATCTGCTGTCCCGGCAGCCAGACCTCCAGGTCATGCGTGCGGGTGGAGGCAAACCCGGTGTCGCCGGTGGACAGCAGCATCCGGCGATACGGCAGCTCCAGCATTTCCAGAATGGACTCGGCGGACCGCGTCATCCACTCGTGCTCTTCGCCACTCTTGTCCGGATGCGCGATGCAGACCAGTTCGACCTTGCGGAACTGGTGCTGGCGCAGCATTCCCCGCGTGTCCCGGCCGGCTGACCCGGCTTCGCTGCGGAAACAGTCGGTCAGCGCGGTCAGGCGGATCGGCAACTGCTTCTCCGCCACGATGTCGCCCGCCACGACATTGGTCAGCGGCACCTCGGCGGTCGGGATCAGGTAGCGTCCGTCCGTTGTCTTGAACAGGTCCTCCTCGAACTTCGGCAGGCTGCCCGTGCCGTAAACCGCAGCCGCGTTGACCAGGGACGGCACGACAGTCTCGGTGTAGCCGCGTTCCTGCGTGTGGTGGTCGAGCATGAACTGCCCCAGCGCGCGCTCCATCCGCGCCAGCGGGCCGCGCAGCACCGTGAAGCGTGCCCCCGCCAGCTTGGAGGCCGTGGCGAAGTCCATCATGCCCAGCGCCTCGCCAAGCTCGAAATGCTGGCGCGGCTGGAAGTTGAAGTTGCGCGGCTCAAGGTGCTGCTTCAGCACCACGTTGGCGGTTTCGTCAGGGCCGTCGGGCACCGCGGCATCCAGGACGTTCGGCAACGTTTCAAGGATGCGGCGGATATCGGCATCCAGCTCCGGCACGCTTTTTTCCAGGCTGGCCATCTCGTCGCGCAGCGCCGTCGCCTCGGCTTCCAGGGCGGCAGTGTCGCCCCCGGCGCGCTTGCCCTGGCCGATCTCCTTCGCCAGGGCGTTCCGACGGGCCTGCTTCACTTGCAACGCGGTCTGCGCGGCCCGCCGGCTGGCATCGAGGCGCATGACCGACTCCGCCACGGCCGGCACGCCGCGACGCGCCATCGCCGCATCGAAAGCGCCCGGATCGGCGCGTATGGCACGGATGTCGTGCATGGCTCAGACCTCTACCGGCTTCGGTTCAACCCAGCGGGCGCAGACAATGGAAATCTCGTAGAGCGCAATCAGCGGCAATGCGAGGCCGGTTTGCGTGATGACGTCGGGCGGCGCCAGGATCGCGGCGATAACGAACATGCCCACATAGGCATAACGCCGGAACTTCTTCAGTTGCGCCGAACTGGTGATGCCGACCTTCGCCAGCAGGGTCAGCGCGACGGGCAATTGAAAGGTGATGCCAAAGGCGAAGATCAGCTTCATCACCAGGTCAAGGTACTCGCTGACGCGCGGCAGCAACTCGATCGGCACGCCGCCGCCGGCCGTCGGGTCCTGGAAGCTGGCGAAGAAGCGCCATGCGAAGGGAAACACGAAGTAGTACGCCAGCGCCGCCCCGGCGACGAACAGCACCGGCGTGGCCACGAGGAACGGCAGGAAGGCCCGCTTCTCGCTGCGGTACAGGCCGGGCGCCACGAACAGCCAGATCTGCGTCGCGATCATGGGGAAGGCGACAAACGCCCCGCCAAAGAACGCCACCTTGATCTTGGTGAAGAACGCCTCGTAAAGCTGCGTGTAGATCAGGTGCGGATCGGGGTTGCCTTGCTGGCGCAGCACGTCGGCCAGCGGTTCGGCCAGGAAGAAATACAAGGCGCCGGCAAAGTAGTAAGCCACCAGGAAACAAAGCAGGAATGTCGCCGCGGACCAGATCAGCCGGCGACGCAGCTCGATCAGGTGCTCAAGCAGAGGCATCGGCTTGTCGTTGATGATGTCGTCTTCAGGTCTTGCCACGTTCGGCTTTCCGATGTTCTTGCGCGCTGCCTACGCCCTGCGCTGGCGTTGCAGCACGGCTTCGGGGGGAATGAAAGCAGGCGGTTCCGCTGTCGAGGTCGCCGCCTCGATCACCGGGTGCGGCACCAAGTTCGGCGGAATGAACGCCGGGGCAAGCGGCTTCGACGGTTCAGCCGGAACTGGTTCAGCCGACGCCTCCGCCACCGTCGGCTCGACGACAGCCGAGGAACTGGCCGTCACCTCCTCCAGCGTCGAAACCTCGCTCGCGGTCGGATAGACGGGCTCCAGCGGGTTTTCGTCGAATGTCTTGCGGATCGTCCGGTCCGGATCGATGGCTTTCTCGAAAACGCTCGGGATGTCCATCCGGCGTATGTCGCTGAAGGCTTTCTTGACGTCCCCCAGATCGGCCTCGCGCACCATCTCATCGACATGCGTCTGGAACTCGGCCGCCATGCGGCGCGCTTTCTTCACCATGCCCGACACCGTCCGGATCGCGGCGGGCATGTCCTTGGGGCCGATCGCGATCAATGCGACGGCTCCTATCAGCAGGATTTCCGACCAGGCAAAATCGAACATGGGTGCGCGTATGTCTCCGGGCGGCTAGCTAGCAGGAAGCCGGCGCGGGGGGAACCTGTCGCGGCGCCGGCACAGGTTACCGATGCGCAACCGACACCGGCTGGCCAACCGGGTCGGCCATCAGGAAGCCCATCGTGTCAGCCTCCAGCACGACGCAGGTCATCTTGCCGCCGAACACCGCGCCCGTGTCGATGGCGATCCGGTTATGCCGCACCACCGGCGCCTTCACCGGCGTGTGCCCATGCACGATGACAGCGCCAAAATCCGCCTCGGAATACAGGAACGGCTGGCGGGAGCGCAGCAGGTCGTCGCGCGCCTGATCCTCCAGCGCGATCCCCGGACGCACGCCGGCATGGACAAAGGCATAGCCGCCGGCGCGGAACATCAGGACCAGGCCGCGCAGGAACTGCTGGTGACGGCTGGGGATCAGGCTGGCCCAGGCCTCGCGCGGCCCTTCCGGGTCGATCCCGTAGCTCTCCAGCGCCGCCCGTCCGCCGGCGAACAGCCAGTCGGTGCCCGCCGCGCGCTCCCCCGCCAGCGCGTCCAGCATGGTGCTCTCGTGGTTGCCGAGAAGGTTGACCATCGCCAGCCCGGCGATCGGCGACCCGTCCACCAGCCGCGCGATCACTCCGGCCGTGTCGGCCCCGCGATCAACATAGTCGCCGATATGCAGCAACGTGGCGGAGCCAACCGGACGCCGAGCGAAATCCTCCGCGATCATGTCGTGCAGGTTGCCCAGTTGGCGGTTGCAACCATGGATGTCACCAATGGCGTAGATACGCTGGCCAGGCGGCAGCGTCGCGGGCGCGGACGAAAGTTCGATCATTCCATTGGGGGTTACAGCCCAACCGGGCGTTTATCAACTCGTTGCCGCGGCCGGCGATCATCAAGTCATCACATCTTGACCGGACATATTCCGGTATGGGGACATGCCATGGGCCGGGAACATGGCCGCCTCCCTCGTGAGCTATCAAGGGCCGCAGTTGGCGAAAAGCAACCTGTCCGCTTTCGGCGCGGTTCGTGCGAAAGACAGGCGGTCTTCAGCCCAACGTCTTGGTCATATACAGCCGCTCAAAGCCTTGCTCGCTGACCCGCTCGGCTTTCCGAAATCCCAGACGCTCGTAGAGCGCAATATTCTCGGTCATGAGGACGTTTGTGTAAAGGCGCAACTCAGCATGGCCGTGCCGTCGCGCCTCCTCCGCAAACGCGATCAATGTTCGTCCGTAGCCTTTTCCTTGCGCGGCGGGAGACACGGCCACGTTGTCGAGCAGCAGCGTGTCGCCATCGCCCTCCAGCACGATCAGGCCAGCGATGGCTTGGCTGACCTCCAGGACCCAAGCCTGCCCGTCCGCGACGCGTCGGGCGTAATCGTCCAGCATTGGTCCGGGCGCCTTGCCCATCCGCTCGATGTAGTGGGTGTAGGCGTCTGTCACGAGTTGGCGGAGTGCGTCCGCTTCCTCGCCGCAGGCTAGGCAAGGGCACCCAAGGCTGATGTCCTGCATGGACGCAGACTGGATGATTGATCAAGGCCTGCAACCCCGTCCGCATCGATGCAGGCTTCGCGCCGAAGCTGGCGTGAGCCGCCGCCAGCCCTCACCAGGGCATGCGGCTCAGATCCAAGGGCGGCAACGCGAAATCGAGTGGGATCGGCAGCATGCCACGATCCCAATCGACCCAAAGCGCGCGGAGTTCTTCAAGCAGCGCGGGCTGCTTGGATGCAAGGTTGCCGCGCTCACGCGGGTCCCAGGCAAGGTCGAACAGGAACTCCCGCTCGCCGACCTTCAAATACTTCCAGTCTCCCCGGCGCACGGCGCGCTGCTGGCGGTTCGCCAAGCGCCAGAACCAACGATGAACAGGATGTCCGGGCGCGAGGCGGTCGTCATCGCAATGGGACGCGC
>CAXTXZ010000048.1:0-12877 GCA_964248015.1 uncultured Rhodopila sp.
CAGTCGGGGTTGCCGCCGCCGGTCGGCACGCCGGCCACGTCGATCAGGTCCTTCACGGCGAAGCCAAGGCCGGCGAGCGGACCCGTGTCGGAGCCGGCCACGCGCGTGCGGGGTCCGGGAAGGAAGGCGTTGGTGGGCATTATACGGCGATCTCCTCCGCTGGCCGGCCAGGCGGGCGTTTACCCGCGAGCCGGCCAGCGCCTGGTGTCAGGCTGCCTGCCTGGCCATGGCATCCTGATAGACCGCTGTCTCGAAGTCCAAATAGCCCGTGACGGACGTCGGGTCGGCGAACGGGAAGACCTGCGTCGCCCAGAAACCGCCAATGCCGTTCCGACGGTCAATCCAGTAATACAGGTTCGCAAGCCCCGCCCACGCCAGCGACCCGGCTGGCCGACCAGTCGGAGCAGCGACGTCGTTGACCATGAAGGTGTAGGCCCAGGATTTCGGCATGCCTGGGAAGAACTCGGCGTAGTTGCTGAAGGAAGGGAGCACGGCTGGCAGCCCCTTGATCTTCTTCTCGCCAAGCCCGTTCCTGACGGCCTCATGCACCGTGTCGGCTTTCAGCACCCGCTGATGCGGGCCGGCCCCGTCGTTCAGCCACATGCGGATGAACTTCATGTAGTCGCCAACCGTCGCGTAGAGGCCGTGGCCGCCCATGTGAACCTCCGGCTCCGGCGGCAATTCAAAGTCGAGTGGCGTCAGGCCGCCGTCGTCGCCTCGTTGGTGGATCTTCGCCAGCCGCTGGCGCATGGCGGGAGTGAGCGCGAAGCCGGCGCCATCCATGCCGAGCGGGCCAAGGATACGCTCCTGGAACACCTCATCCAGGCGCTTGCGGCGCACGGCTTCCACGATCTGGCCGCACCAGTCCATGTTGATGCCGTATTCCCATTGCTCGCCCGGATCGAACAGCAGCGGCGCCGCCAGCGATTCTTTCTTGCCGGTAACGACGCTGGGCTGGCCGGTCGCGGCGGCTGCGTCCAGCAGGCCCTGGTTGAAGAATTCGTAGCCGAAGCCCGCCGTGTGCAGCATCAGCATCCGCGTCGTGATGTCTCGCTTCGGCACCCGCAGCATGGGCGAGCCGTCCGGGTTCAGGCCTTCCAAGACCTTTACCTCGCCGAGGCCAGGGCAGTGGTTTTTCGCTGGCGCGTCCAGGTCGAGCAACCCTTCCTCGACGCATTGCAGGATCGCGGTTCCCGTGATCGCCTTGGTTGTCGAGAAGATGGCGAACACGCTGTCGGTCGTCATCGCGCTGTCCCCATCAAGCGCCCGTTTGCCTGCCGCGCCCTCGTACATGTTCGCATGCCGGTCCGTCGCCATCGCGACAACGCCCGGGACGCGGGGGTTGCCTTCCACGACACGATGCAGGATCGCGTCGGCGGCCTTTGTGATGCTGGTCATCCGTGTTTCCTCCTGAGCTTGTTATTGATCCTGGGACGCTTGGCCCTTTGTCAATGCATCACCGTTGGGATTGGCGCCCTTGCCTTGTCGAGCCTAAGCAAACCGCGCGCAGGCGGGACCGGATGAGGCCGCGCACCAGCTCCATGAGAGAGCAGCTTCGCGCCGGCAGGATCATGTTGCGCGAGTTCCGTTGTGCGCCCGTTAGGGCACAGGCGTAACGCGCATGTTGGTCCTGGCTTTGCCGGCAGCGCCAGAGGCGGGATGATCCAAAGAGTCACCGAGGGTTGATCGCCATACAGCCAACCGGATGACGAACTGCTATAAGGGTTACGCAACCTACTTCGTTAGCACTGCCCTTAATTAGGACGTCACGCCATGAACGATGCGATGCCAGCCGACAAGGCCGATGGGAACCAGACGCAGGCGTTGCCAGAGGGCATCGCCCTGACCGCTCTCCATCCGGTGTTCCGTGAGCAGCCGCATCAAATCCTTGACGCGCTCCGCGCCGCGGCGCCCGTTCACCGGGACGTCGAATTCGACCGCGTCTTCCTCACGCGCTACGAGGACGTGCGGGCAACCGTCAACGACCGCACGCTGTCGGTCGATCCGCGCAAGGGCTGCCCCGCGCCGCACCGGCCGAACTTCCGCGAGATGGAGGATTACGAACCGTCGATGCTGGTGCTCGACGATCCCGACCACAAGCGCCTGCGCGGCCTGGTCACGCAAGCCTTCAACGCGCGCGCGGTCGAGGCGGCCCGCCCGCGCATCCGCGCCATCGCCGAGCAGTTGCTCGACGGCATCGGTGGCGCGGCGACGTTTGATGTGATCGACGTCCTGGCATCGCCCCTGCCGACCATCGTCATCGCCGAGATGCTCGGCGTCGATCCTGGCGACCAGGCCGACTTCAAGCGCTGGTCCGATGCCCTGATCCAGTCTTTCAATCCGCGCCGCACGCCCGAGCAGGAGGAGGCGCTAGAGCATGGCAGGCAAAGCCTGCGCGACTACCTTGGGCGGATCGTCGAGCAGCGCCGGGCGGCGCGCGCCGGCGACCTGATCAGCGCCCTTGTCAACGCTGAGGAAGCGGGCGAGCGGCTGACCACGCGCGAGATCGTCAGCACCTGCAACCTGCTGCTGGTCGCGGGCAACATGACGACCACCGACCTGATCGGCAACGGCGTGCTCGCGCTGCTGGAGCACCCGCAGCAACTGGCCAAGCTGCGCGACCGGCCGGAGCTGATGAAGAACGCCGTCGAGGAGACGCTGCGGTACGACCCGCCCGTGGTGCAGACAAACCGCATCACCCAGGCGCCGAAACAGATCGGCGGCAAGTCCCTGGACAACGAGGCGTGGATCACCCCATGCCTGATGGCGGCGGGGCATGATCCCGCCGTGCACCAGAACCCGCACAGCTTCGACATCGAGCGGGCTGACACAAGCCACCTCGCCTTCGGCGGCGGCGTGCATTTCTGCCTGGGCGCGCCGCTGGCCAGGGCGGAGGCGGAGATCGCCGTCGGCGTAATGCTTCAGCGCTTTCCGAAGCTGCGCCGCGACCCGAGCCGGCCCGCGCGCCGGAAGTCCGTGCCGGTGTTCAATGGCATCGATGCGCTGTGGGTGGCGGTGGACTGACGCATCACGCCCGGCGTGGCGGGCACGATCAATCCAAGACGGCCATCAGCGGCGCACCGAAGCGGAACCGGACCTTCCGCTTCGGCGAAATCGGCATGCCCTCGGACGAAGGCCACTGCGTTGGGACGGGATCGCTCCAAGGCCGCCTTCAGGCAAGGCGGTTGCGGCCCCTGGCGCCCGTCATGCGGTCTGGGGCATGGCGGGCGTTGCGACGTCGGCTCGCAGCCGGGCGACCCGCGCCTTGTCCACGGCGGGCCACATCAGCACGAGCCCGGCAAGGCCGCCGACGATCTGCATGACAGCACAGACCAGATAACCCATGTGGAAGCCGGCGAGCGGGCTGGCCGCCGCCTCGATCAAGCTGCCGTTGGCATACGGCGCGATCACGCCGGACAAGGTGTAGATCGCGCCGAAGATCGCGATCACCGCGCCGCGCTGCGCGACCGGGGTGAATTCGCCCAGCATCGGCGCGCAGACGACGTAGATCGGGCCGGTCAGGCCGCCTCCCAGCGTCGCCAACGTGATCTCCAGCACCCCGCCGCCGGAGAAAGGCAGCAGCAGGAGCAAGCCGCCGCCAAGGATCATCGGCACCGTGCCCAGCACCGCCCGCGCCATCCGGGTGCTCACGCCGCGCGCCACCAGCGCCTGCGAGATCACGCCGGCGCTGAGCACCGTGATGGCCCCGACCACCCATGGCAGGGTGGACAGCCATCCCGCGGTTTGCTGGGAAAAGCCGAGTCCCTTGACGGCGAAAGGGGTGAACCAGGTCAGCCCCAGGGAAAGCGACCAGTAGGCGCCGAAGCAGGCCAGCGTGCAGCCGATGAACGTGGTGCTCAGCAGCAGGCGGCTGTAGGGCACACGCGCGGCCGTGCCTGAAAGGCCTGGCGGGTCGGCCAATGGCCCCTCGCGCCCGATCAGGCGCCAGCCCACGGTCCAGACCAGTCCGACGATCCCGAGGACGCCAAACGCCCAGTGCCAGGACACATTGATGATGACCCAGTTCAGGGCGGGCAGCGCGATGATGACGCCAAAGGCCGCGCCCTGCGAAAGCAAGGCAGTCGGAATGGTCCGCTTCGCATCCGGGAACCATTTGTAGACGGCGTGGGTGGCGACGGAGCTGGCGGGCCCCTCACCGATGCCCAGCAGCACCCGGCAGGCCAGCAGGGTGGAGAATCCCACCGAAAACAACATGGGGAACTGCACCAGCGCCCAGGAGAGCGCGAGCAGCAGGATGATCAGCCGCGTCGGCCGCCGGTTCGCCACGAAACCGACAAGCACGCCGGACACCGAGTACAGCAGGAAAAAGGCCGAGCCCAGCAGGCCGAACTGCTTCGGCGACAGGCTCATTTCCTTCATGATCGGCACCGCCGCCAGTCCCACCACAGCCTTGTCGGCGAAGTTCACGAGCATGTACGCGAACAGCATCGCGGTGATGGGCCAGGCGCCTTTCGGCGTCGTTTGCTCGATGGTCATGCTTTCCCCCTGCTTCTTTGACGGCGTTGGAAGCCTCTTACAACAAACAGGATGGTCTTTCCATCCGGGTTGCCGCATGGACGATCCGCCCCTTGGGCAAGGCGGCCCCTTGCCAGGGCGCGGGTCATGCCGGAATTTGACTGCCCCAAACCTGCCTGCCTTTAGGTGCCATGAACGACAGCATACTGAGCCCTCGCGCCGACCGGACACAGCTTCAGCAGATCATTGTCGGGCTGACGGAAGGCATCATCATCATCGATCCCGACCAGGCCATCGCCTGGGCCAATGACGCCGCGCTCGTCATGCATGGCATCACCTCAATCGGGGATCTTGGCGCAACCGTCAGCGAGTACCGCAAGCGCTTCCAACTGCGTTACCGGAACCGGCACATACTGCCGGATGGCGAATACCCGATGGATCGGGTCGTCTCCGGCGAAGCATTCACCGAGGTCGTTGTCGAGGTCGCTCGGCCGGGCGACGACAAGCACTGGGTCCACCGAATCCGCAGCCTGGTGCTGACGGACGCCAAGGGCCGCGCCGACTGCCTGGTCCTGGTGATGGAGGACGAAACCGAGCGGTTCAACGCCGAAAACAGGTTCGAGCGCACGTTTGCCGCGAATCCCGCTCCCGCCCTGATCGTGCGGCTTTCCGACATGCGTTATGTCAAGGTTAACCATGGCTTCCTGGAGATGACCGGTTACGTGCGCGATGCGCTGATCGGCCGGTCGATGCATGAGATCGACATACTGGAAAGCGCCGAAAAGCGGCATCTGGCGATAGAGCGCCTGCATGCGGGGGCGACCATCCCGCAGATGGAGGCAAAGCTCAGGCTGCCGGACACAACCACCCGGAGCGTGATCCTGGCCGGCCAGCCGCTTGAGATCGGCGACGCGGCGTGCATGCTTTTCTCGTTCGCCGACCTGCATCCGCGCACCCAGGTCGAAAACGCGCTGCGCCACAGCGAGGAGCGGTTCGCCAAGGCGTTCCGGATGGCGCCGGTGCCGATGGCGATCGTTGCCCTGAACGGGCTGCGCCTGCTTGACGTGAACGATGCCTTCACGGCCGTGACCGGTTGGCGGCGGGAAGAGGTTGTCGGCCGCGACGAATTGGAGCTTGCGCTATGGGGCAGCAGCGAGGCGAGCAAGGCGCTTGAGCAGCAGATCAAGAAAGACGGGCATGTCCGCAGCGCGGACATCCAGTTGCGAAACAAGGACGGCAAGACGGGCGATTACCTGCTGTCCGCCGAAAAGGTCATGATCCATCATGAGCAATGCGTCCTGACGGTCATGCTGGACATCACCGAGCGCAAGCAAATGGAAAACCAGCTTTTGTCCGCGATTGAGTCGGTGATGCAGGACACCTCCTGGTTTGGCCAGAAGATTGTTGAAAAGCTGGCGACGCTGACCCGCTCCGGCGCGACTTTGCGCCAGGCGCCGGAAACGAGCATGCTGCCCGCCCGGGCGCGCGAAGTGCTTGACCTTGTGGCGCAGGGCCTGTCCGACCAGGAGATCGCCGAGACGCTGGGCGTGAGCCAGAACACGATACGCAATCACGTGTCCGCGATTTACAGCAAACTTGGCGTTCACCGGCGAAGCGCCGTCATTGTCTGGGCTCGGGAGCGGGGCCTTGGCGCCAAATCGAACCCCTTGAAAAGACCTCCGAAATCGAAACGCCGCCAAGCGCGCTAGTGTAGATGTCACATTCGCATAGTGCTTTTACTCCTGTTTTTGGAAGAATTGTCGCTTCATTATAAATAATGCATAAGGGAACCCATCGATCTCAACAGCGCTATAGCAGCATGGGGCATGGAAAGACCGATGCAACATGATATGAAATTCAAGACTGCTCACGGAGTTGTTTTTCGCGCTTCCTAATGCTGCGTCAAGCACGCCAGTAATCCCAGTGTTGTTATTTTATTCATTTCTGTAGCGCACGGCAGCGCCATGGCAAAGCCGTGTTTTAGATCTTTATGCTTCATCAACAAATTGCCTGGTGAAGTTGTCATTATGCGCAAAGGTTCCACCCATGGACGAAAGTAGCGGCACGGGCGTCGGCAAGGAAATATCCGGTTCCTTGAAGCAGGCAGTCGGAAAGGTCACCGGCAATGCCAGGACGGCAGCGGAGGGCGCCATGGAGAAAGCCGCGGGCAAAGCCCAAAATGCCGTTGGCGGCGTTGAAGGCAGGGTGCGAGACGACGGGATGACCGACCCGAGCGCCAATGTCATTGGCGTGACGAAGCCAATGGGCCTGGCGCCTGCGCAAAACCAGGAGCCGCGTGTTGGGGAAGAGCAAATCATCCCGCTCCACACGGAGGAAGTCGCGGTTTCACGGCGCATCGTCGATCGCGCGGTCGTGCGGATCGCCACGGTCACGCACGAACGCCCTGCATTGATTGACGAACAACTTACCCACGAGCGCGTCGAGGTCGAGCGCGTCGCCATCAATCGGATGGTTGATGCGGTTCCCCCGGTTCGCGAAGAAGGCGACATCACGATTATCCCCGTTGTGGAAGAGATCGTCGTGGTCGAACGACGGCTTCTTCTCAAGGAAGAAGTGCGTCTTAAAAAAGTGCGCGTAACGGAGCAGTATCGGGAGACGATTAACTTGCGTGAGCAGGACGTCGTCATCACCCGGACTGCGCCGAACGGGGGCCAGGCGCAAGCCGTGCCCTCGCCGAGCACGCCTTGATCAACTTTAACCCAGGATGAAATGTCATGGCAATTGAAACCATTGTGGCGGTTTATGACACCGCTGCCCATGCTGACGCCGCGGTGCGGGATCTCGAAGCGGCGAACGTGCCTTCCGGCGCCATCAGCCGGCATGCCGGCTCGGCGACGAGCGCCACGCCGGACAGCGCCGAACCCGTTCGGGAAAAAGGCTTCTGGTCCAGCCTGTTCGGAGGCGAGCCTGATCATGATGAATCCGTGTATGATCGCAGCCTGAGTTCCGGTTCCTCCGTGGTGACGGTCAAGGTCCCGAGCGAGCACGTGCAGCAAGTGACGGCCATCCTCGAGCGGCACAGCCCCATCGACCTCGATGAGCGGGCTGCTTCGTATGGCGCGACCACGAGCGGCGCGACCACCACCACCACGACCACGGCGACAACCGGGCTGGCTGCCGCGCCGGCGCGGGCAAAGGCCGTGCAAGCGGGCGGCGAGGAAGTCCTCGCGCTCTCCGAGGAGCAACTGAACGTCGGCAAGCGTTTGGTCAACCGCGGCACCAGCCGCATCCGGCGCTTTGTTGTCGAGACACCCGTCGAGGAAGCCGTGACGCTCCATTCGGAGCGCATGTCCATCGAGCGTCGGCCGGTCGCGGCCGGGACCCAGCCCGGCGATGCGTCGTTCACGGACCGCACGATCGAGGTCACTGAAACCGACGAGGAAGCGGTGGTCGCCAAGACCGCGCGCGTGAGGGAGGAGGTGGTCATCAACAAGGCCGCAACCGAGCGTGTCGAGACCGTGCGCGACACGGTGCGCCGCGAGGATGTCGAAATCACCCGCGACGGCCAATCGAGCGCAACGACGACAGGCGCCACGGAGCCGCTTATCCCGAACGCTCGGCCGCGCACCTGACACATTGGCAAACACGATGCTGGGACGGATGCCGTCCCAGCAGCGACGGGAGAACAGCATGGCTTTGAGCACTTTCAATGAGCCGCCGTACCGCGGCGGAGCGACGGGCGTCGAGACGACGACCCGCGTCGAGGGCGGCCACCACACCCATCTCCGCATCTCCTGGGCCGCCATCTTCGGCGGCGTCATCCTTGTGGTGGCGATACAGTTGCTGCTTGGCTTGTTGGGCGCCGGCATCGGCCTTGGCACTGTGAACACCAACGCCGGCACAACGCCGGGCGCGAGCAGCGCGGGCATTGGCGCAGGGGTGTGGTGGGTCGTCAGCAGCATCCTGGCGCTTGGGTTCGGCGGCTATGCCGCGGCGTGGCTGGCCGGCATCGAGATCCGGTGGGACGGCATCCTGCATGGCCTGGTCACGTGGGGCATCGCGACGCTGCTGACCATCTACCTGCTGACGTCGATTATCGGCGGCGTCATTGGCGGCGGCTTCTCGGCGGTGGGAAGCGTGGCCTCGGTGGCCGGAAGCGGCGCGAAGGATGCCGCGCAACCGCTGGCTCAGGCGGCTGGCGTGTCGCCCGACATGATCCAACAGCAGGCGCAGGCTTATCTTCAGCCGGCCAATCCCGATCCGGCGACCATGAGTCCGCAGGATGCGCAAAAGCAGGTCGTCACGGACCTGGCCACTTACGCCAAGGGCGGTTCCGATGCCCCGGCGGCCAAGGAGCAAATCATCAACATCATGGCGGCGCAGCAGCACATCAGCCACGACGATGCGGCCAAGCGGTTTGACGATGCCCAGGCGAAGTTGCAGCAGACCAAGGACCAGGCTGTGCAAACCGCCAAGAACGCGGCTGACGCCAGTGCCGCGGCGGCTTCGAAAACAGCCTTCGCAGCTTTCGCCGACCTGTTGCTGGGCGCGATCGCCGCGGCCATTGGCGGCTCGCTTGCCGTGCAGCGGCGCATCCAGGTTTCCCAGCGGATCATCCGCTGACGAACCCTGGGAGGCAGCCGATCATACGCTAGATCGACTGCAAGGGAGCGCCTAATGGGAAAGGCGCTCCCTTGCTGCCCGACATCTGGCGCCATTCCGACACCTGGCATCAAGCAGAGGCAGGCATGAGCGACAAGAACCCAACAGATGCAGCCGGCAAGACACTGGGCGACCTGCAAGCCGTGGGCGACGCCGCGCGACAGGTTGGCCAGCAGGCCCAGCAGGCCGGCTCACAGGCAATCGACCATGCGCGGGACGTCGCGCAGGACGCCCAGGCCCGGGGCGCGGCCCTCACCGCGAACATCAAGGACCGTGTCGTCTCCACCGCGCATGCCAGGAAGGACGACCTGGCTGATCGGCTGGAGGACGTCGCGCAGGCCGTGCATCGCTCCGGCGAGCAATTGGAAGGGCATCAGGACTGGATCGCCGGCCTGGTTGAGCGCGGCGCGGACGAACTGACGGCCCTCGCGGGCACCCTGCGCACGAACGACCTGCAAGGCCTCATGGCCAACCTCAAGGACCTTGCGCAGCGCCAGCCGGCCCTGTTCGCCGGCGCAACCCTGGTCGCCGGTTTCGCCCTGGCCCGCGTTGGCCGGGTCGCGGTCGCGGGCGCCTCACGCGAGGACCTGCCTCATTTGCCGGAGGCCTCCGGTGAGCACAACTAGGCTGGACGGCTCGCAGCCACCGATCGGCGCGCTCATTGGAAGCCTTGCAAGGGACATCCTGGATCTGGCCTGGGGTGAGGTCAGGCTTGCGCGCGCGGAGCTGGACCAGAAGCTTCACCGCGTCATCCTGGCGGCGGTCTGGCTTGTTGGCGGCGCGCTGCTGGCCTTTGCCGGGCTGGTGGTCGTCTTGCAGGGCGCCGCGCTGGCGCTGGCGCTGGCGCTTCCGGGCTGGGCGGCTTTCCTGATTGTCGGGGTTGCCATTGTGGTGATCGGCGCCCTGTTCGCGCGGTCCGGCCTGGCCATGCTTTCGCTGAAGACGCTTTCCCCGGACCGAACGATCGCCAGCCTGCAGAAAGACACGCGCGTCGTGAAGGAGCATACCTGATGTCCAACACCACCTCCGAGCCGAGCCGCATCGAGCGGGACCTTGACCAGACGCGGGCACGGCTTGGCAGCCACCTTTCCGAGCTGCAAGGCAGGCTTTCGCCCGGCCAGGTGCTTGACGACCTGGTGCGTTACTTCCGCGGCAAGGAAGGCGCGGATTTTGGCCGCAGCCTGCTTGACAGCGTGCGCGCCAATCCGCTGCCGACCGCGCTGACAGGCATTGGCCTGACCTGGCTGATGGCCTCCAATCCCCGGCGGAGCGCCATTGGCACGCCGGCGACGATCGGCACGGGGAGAGTGCGTGTCTACCGTGGCACGACCAGCCTTGACCAGAACGCCCATGACGGCATGGCAGCGCGCCTGCGGACCGTGGAGCAGGACACCGCGCGCGAACAGGGCGAGACTGAGCAAGCCTATGCCGATCGTCTCGACATGGCGCGCGGCAAGGCTGTCGGGCTGGCGCGCAACGCGCGGGAAACCGCTGATTCATTCCGTAACCGGATTGCTGACGCGCTGGCCGGGGCGAAACAAGCAGTGGCCGAAAGCGCTTCTAGCCTGCGCGACCAGGCTGGCGACGCGGCGAGTTCCCTTGGTTCCACGGCCCAGGATGTCGCGGGCTCTTTCGGCGGCGCGGCGCAGGACGTGGCCCAGCGCGCCAGCGGCGCCCTGGCGCGTGGCGGACAGGCCGGCGGCGGCATGATCGTGTCGCTGATTGAAAGCCCCGTGCTGCTGGGCGCGCTCGGGCTTGCGGCGGGTGCCCTGCTGGGAACGCTTCTGCCGCAGTCGGATCAGGAAGAAGCGGCCCTGGGCAAGATCGCCGGCCAGGCACGCGACACGGCCCGCGGCCTGGCGCAGGACATGGTGGATCGCGGCGGCAACGTGACACAGGCTGTCCTTGACGCGGGGCGTGACAGCGCCAAGGCGCAGGGACTGACCGAGGGCAAGACGCCCGGCAACATCCTGGACGCGGCGCTGACCGGCGACCTGGCCAGCAGCGCCAAGCAAGTCGCGCAAGACGTCCTGCGAACCGGCGACGAGGCAATCCGCAAGGAGAGTTAGGGATCGAACCCATGGTGGCCCATATCCCGTCCAACAAGCTTGTCGTGTCTTCTCTGAAAGAAAGGTAACCTCATGTCCATTATCGTTTGGCTCATACTTGGCCTTATCGCAGGGTTTATCGCCAGCAAGATCGTCAACAAAAGCGGCCAGGGCGTCGTGATCGACATCGTGCTCGGGATTGTGGGCGCGGTGGTTGGCGGTTTCCTGTTCTCGTTGATTGGCGCCGCGCCGGTCACCGGGTTCAATATCTACAGCATTTTCGTCGCGGTCATCGGCGCGGTTGTCGTGCTCTGGGCCTACCACGCCATCATGGGCCGGCAGGCTCTCCGGTAATCCTGTCGCGCTTTTGAAAACCGTCAGGCAGTCGCTCACCGCATCACGCCGGTGGGCGACTGCGTGACGACAGATGATCTTTGGCGAGGGCGCCGGCAGCGGTGAACAAGCAAGAAGGCTGCAAGCCTGGCTGGTCGGGATGCCATCGCCTTCATCCTTCGTTATCGTGACCTCGATTGGCCGCTGCTGGGCGACGCCTGGGCGCCGCGTTTGCATTCCGTCTGGCGGTGAGGCAAGCAGGCCAAAGGTTGCCGCTGTAACTGTGGCTAAATAGCAACCATCCGCTCCGTTCTTTCCAACAACATTGCGGAAAGGGCTTATTGAACTTGGCGTGTTAACTATAAATTCGGCAAACCTTAAATACCCTCGGCACTTCCAGGACACGGGTGATCACCCGCAAATGGTTGCATACGTTGAGACAGTCGTAGCAGATTGAGGAGCTTGCGTGATGACATTCAGAAATGCCTTGCTTGCCACCACATTCGTTGTGGCGCCCTTGGCCGCCCATGCCCAGCCGGTGAATCCGCCGCCAGTGACCGGGCTGTACATGAGCCTTGGCGCTGGCGCTAACATCCTACAGGACGAACATCTGGTGGCTCCTAACGGCACTGCGTCAAGCGCCGCCTTCCGATCCTACCTTGGGCCGGTGGTCGTAGGCGCCGTCGGCTATGGTCTTGGAAACGGGATTCGCCTTGAATTCGAAGGCGATTACCGCAGCAACCGCTTTTCCGAGGGGCGGCGCCTTGGTTTTCCGGCTGCCGCTGGCGGCACCGAGGTCAAGTATGGCCCGATGTTCAACGCGCTGTATGATCTCACAGGCCTGATCCCCTTCCCCTACGCGGCTCCCTATGCCGGTGTCGGCGTGGGATACCAGTGGGGGCAGTTCAACAAGGTGCATAGTTACGGTGAGAGAACCGGCTTTCCGCGCCTCGATTCGGATGACACCCGAGGCGCCTTGGCGTACCAGGCCATCATTGGCGCGGTTATTCCGTTTCAATTCCTTCCCAGCCTGGCGACAACCATCGAGTATCGTTTCCTTGGCCTGGCGGACAGGAACTATGACGCCACCGCGACCACCGCGCCAGGGGTCGCCGCTTCAGGCAAGATCAAATTGGGCAACGACTTCAACCATTCCCTGCTCATCGGCGTACGCTATAACTTTGGCGCGCCGGAGCCTGCCGCGCCTGTGGCGCCCGCGCCGGAGGCCGTTCCGGCCCCAGCCGCCGCGCGCTCCTACCTTGTGTTCTTTGACTGGGACAAGTCTGTCCTGACTGATCGCGCCCGTTCGATTGTCAAGGAAGCCGCGATGAACTCAACCCGAGTTCAATACACACGCATAGAGGTGAATGGCTACACCGACACGTCCGGCACGCCGG
>CAXTXZ010000049.1:0-7702 GCA_964248015.1 uncultured Rhodopila sp.
CCTCAGGCTGCTTCCGGCATTGCGGATATGTCCGTCTCAACTAGATCGCGCTTTGCTATAGCAAAATTGTCGGATATCCCAAGTTGGAAGTCTCACTTTCCCATCTACGGATGGTGTTACCGGAAGCAACGGGAGAAGCCTTCACGGCTCAAATACTCGCTTACTACCTTTGCCGAGGTTATTTGTTGGGCATCAACACACCGATACGCAAGTTGAACAGCGTAAACCTAGAATGTTATCATAATCAACTATTATCTGTACAATCCAAATTACACAGATGGCCTACTTTACTTCTTGCTCCGTGATCACTCGCCGGAACAGCGCCAGTTGGCCCGCTGTCGTTTCATCCCAACTGAACGGTTCAGCATAGGCGCGGGTGGCTGTCCGGGCGGGCAGGGCAGCGAACAGCCGATGCACCCCGGCGGCGATGCCGTCCGGCGTGTTGGGCTCATAGATCACCCCGGCCGCCGGCGCGCCAACAACCTCAGGGTTGCCCCAGATGTTGCTCGCGACAACCGGCGTGCCGCACGCCATCGACTCCAGCAGGACGTTGGCCCAACCCTCGCGCGACGACGCCAGCACGGAGGCGTCGGCTGCCCCATACAACGCCGGCAGGTCCCGGTGCGGACGCGGACCCATCAGCCGAACCCGTATACCCACGCCATGCTCCGCGATCAGGGCCGCCAGACGGCTGTGTTCGGGGCCTTCGCCGACGATCAGAAGCTCAAAGCCGGGTAGCTGCCGCATGGCCCGGATTGTATGGTGATGGCCTTTGCGCTCAATCAGGCCGCCGACCGAGATCAGCGTCGGCCCCTTAAGCCCCAGGCTGGCTCGGATGGCGTCCCGGTCGGCGGACGGGTGGAACAAGTCTGCTTCCACGCCATTGCGCAGGACCGTGACTTTCGCGTCCGGCGCGCCCAGTTCGACCAGCGCCTGTTTCAGGGCGGCGCTCACCGCCACTAAGGCATGCGCCTCGCGAATGGCGCGCTGGATAAGCCGCCGGGGGATGCGGTAGCGGGGGATCAGGTTCACGTCGGTGCCGCGGGCGGTGATCACCACCGGCAAGCCGAAGCGGCGGCCGAGCCATGTGGCGGCGACGCCGTCCGGGTAGAGGTAATGGGCGTCGATCGCGTCAAAGCTATGGCCCTCGCTCAGCAGCCTGCGCAATGCAGGCAGCACCGCCTGATACAGCAGCCAGGGCGCCACGGTCATCCCAAGCTTTGGGATGACCGGATAGCGCGGATGCCGGATATCGATGCCATGCCGGACCTCATGCGGAGGCACGCGCGCGTTCAGCGCCCAGTCGCCGAACCGGGGGGACTGGCTGGGGAACCATGGCACCGGCGCCAGAACCGTGCTGGCAGCCTCGCCGCCGCGGAGCAGGTGCCGCAGGCGGTTTTCCACGAAGATGCCGTGGTTGGGCCGGGCGGCATTCGGGAACAGGGTCGAAAACGTCAGAAGGCGGATGGGCTCCATTTTTACACCGTGTCAGTTTCGCCCAGGTCAGGTGCCTTTTGAAAGATCGTCCAGCAGCTTGCGTGCCTCGGCTTTTTCCTTGAAGTCCTTTTGGTTGGCGACCACCGTCTCCAGGTTCTTCTTGGCCTCGTCGCGGTTGCCGACATCCTTCAGGGCCACCGCATAGTGGAACAGGACGCGCGGGTCGGCCGCCGCGGCTTCACCGGTCGCCTGTCGAAGCAACGCCACGCCGCTCCGCGCATTGCCCGAGGTGGTCAGAATCCAGCCCAGCGTATCGGCGGTCTGCTGATTGGGGGCGAGAACGTAAGCCTGGCGCGCCAGGACCTGCGCCTTCTGGTCATTGCCTTGCTGTTGACAGACCCAGGCCAGGTTGTTGAGCGCGACGGGATCATGCGGCTTCTGCCGCAGCAGACGTTCCAGGTATTCAGCCGCTTCGTCATAATGGCCGGTGGCAATGCCGACCTGCGATGCCTGCTCGGTGACCAGGATGTCGTCGCCGTGCTTGCCAAGCCAATCGGCCAGCAGCGCATTCGCGTCCTCGGCATGCCCGGACTTCAGCAACGCGCCGGACAGACGGATGACCAGCAGGCTGGAGGGAGCGGCGTTGTTGGCCTCGGCATAGGCCGTCACGGCATCAGCCGGGCGGCTGGCCGCCATGTAAATGTCCCCCTTCAGCGCCTTGATGGCGGGAAAGTCGCGGTCCTGGGCCTGCAAACGATCCGCCGTCGCCACAGCGGCGTCAACCCCGGCAGCCTTCAGGTCGATCATGACCAAGTCCTGGTAAAGCTGGTAACTGCGCGGGTTTGCCGCGATGCCGGCGTTGGTGGCGTTGCGGGCGCTTTCGAACTCGCCGGCTTCCATCAGCAGCGCGACAAGCTGACGCCGCGCGACAACCGCGTTGGGATCCCGCTTGAGAATTTCAGCATCGGCGAGGCGGGCTTCTTTCTTCTGGCCCAGTGCCAGGTAGGCCGTGGCCTGAAGGCTGAGGATCTCTGTCCCGCTTGCTTCCGGAGATTCGGCTGCCGCGAGATCGAGCGCCTTCCGGGGCGAGCCAGCGCGGATGTAAAGCTCGCCCAGGCTGAGCGTGACGCGCGTCCGCGCCGGATCGGCCTTGTGCGCCCGTTCAAGCAATGCCGTCGCTTCGGCTAGCTGGTTTGCCTGGACATCGCTTGACACCATCATGGTCAAGGCCGGTTCAGCAACCGGCTGCCTGTTCAGCACCTCTGTCAGGATCCGCTGCGCCTCAGGCCTGTCGCCCAGCATCATGTCGACGCGGGCGAGGTTGATCCTGGCAGGAATGAAGTCAGGATGCTTCCCGACAATATCGGTGAAGGCCGACTTGGCGCCGGCGAAGTCGATCTGCGCGAGCTTGAACAGGCCCTCGAGATTATCGACGACTTCGGTGGAACCCTGCGCGGCGCGGATTTTCGCCAGGGCCTCGGCAGCCTTGCCGGTGTCGCCCGTGGCCAGGGCCGCGAAGAACAAGGCCTCGCCCACGGCGGAGAGTTTCGGTGCGAGTTCCAGGGTGTGCTCAAGATCCCCCATGGCGCTGTCGGCATCGCCCATGCCCATGCGGACGGAAGCCAGCCTGGTTTGCACCCCGACATCAGTGGGCGCCAGCGCTTCGGCTTTCTGGAACGCTCCGATCGCTTCCTGGCCACGGCCGGTGGCGGCATAGGCCTGGCCGATCAGGTCATAAGCCTCGGCGTCGGCCTTGCCCGAGTCTGTTTCCTTGCTGAGCGTCTCGATGACCTGGTCCGGCCGATGCTTGCTGAACTGGATCCGTGCCAACACCTTGTAGGCCGCCAGGTCATCGGGGGACCGGCCGAGGTATTTCCGCGCGGCTTGCTCCGCCTGCTCAGTCTGGCCTAGCTGCTCCTTGACCACGGCTTGCAGGTAGAAGCCCCGCTGGAGGCGGCCGATATAGCCGGAAATCCGCTCAAGATCGGCATCGGCGGCCGGGTAGTCGCGCGCCTGCGCCTCCATCACGGCCTGCAAGTAGATCGCCTGCACATTGCCGGGCGTGGCCTTCAGCACGGCGTCAACATCGGCCTTCGCGGCATCGTTCTTGTTCACGGCCAGTTCCAGGCTGGCCCGCTCCAGCCGGGCCTGCATGACACTCGGCTGGTCGGCAACAAGCCCGTCAAGCAGGGCCAGCGCACCAACAGTATCGTTTCTTAGGCGCAGCAACTGTGCCTTGGCGAGCAGGGCGTCAGCCGATTTTGGCTGCGCCGCGAGGGCCTGATCGATCTTCGCCTGAGCCTCCGCAAGGTTTCCGCGCGCCACCAGAAGACGCGCGTCCGCCAGCAGCGGCTCCACCGTGCGGGGCGCCGCCTGTTCCGCTTGCGCGAACGACTTTTGCGCGTCGTCCGGCCTTTTCAGGGCCACTTCCGCGTAGCCCCGGAATACCAGGATAGAGGCATCAAGCAGGGGATCGTTGCCCTCCGGCCGCAGTTTTTGCAGCAGCTCATTGAACTTGTTTTGCGTCAGCAGCGCCTGGGACAGCAGGGGGACCGTCTGATGCGGATCAAAGCCGCGTTCGCGGGCGGCGACGGCCTCGCGTTCGGCGGCAACCGGGTCACCCAGTTCAAGGGCCACCCGCCCGAGCCAGAAATGCGCCTCGGCATTCTGCGGGTCGCTTCGGACGGCGTTGCGCAGATTGATCTGAGCGACTTTCAAGTCGCCTTTTTTCAGGGCGGCTTGGGCGTCGGACAGATAACTGGCGTGCGCGCCGATAGTCCAGCCGCCGATCCAGGCGCCCATCATGATCCATCCGATCGACCTGCAGCGCATCGATTTCATCCTTGATCGTTCAGTAGTGTTTCAGTGCATTCAGCGGGAGAGTCGGCGGCCGGCGTGCCCGGAGCCTCGTTTTGCTTGGTTGTTTCGGGTGCAAGCCCGTGTGCCTCCAACAGGCCATACAGCGTCGGGCGGCTGACCCCGAGCAGCCGGGCCGCCGCCGACAACGTATTGTTGCTGCGGGCTAACGCTTCCTGCAAAACGTCCTTCTCGGCGCGCAGCCGCGCGGCACGCAGATCAAGATTGGGCGGCGCATTGCCTGGTGGCGAAAGCTCAAGGTCGGCGCCATCGATCAGGCGACGGTCCGCCATGACGACAGCGCGTTTAAGCCGGTTTTCCAGCTCTCGCACATTGCCCGGCCAGTCATGCCCGTTCATCGCGGCCGTGGCGGATTCCGTGAAGCCGCGGATCGTCCGATTGAATTCCTGATTGAACCGGTTTAGAAAGTAATTCGCCAGAAGCAGTATATCCGAGCCTCGATCGCGCAGGGGCGGAATCCGGATGGTGAATGCGTTCATCCGGTAGAGCAGGTCGCCGCGGAAGACGCCCTGGCTGATCTTTTCATCCAGGTTGGCATTGGTGGCGGAAACGATTCGCACGTCCACCTGGATCTTTTGCCGGCCGCCGATCCGTTCCACCACCTGATCCTGCAGGAAGCGCAGCAGCTTGACCTGGAGCGGGTGCGGCAGGTCGCCGATCTCATCAAGGAACAACGTGCCCTTGTGAGCGTTCTCAATCTTGCCGATGGTCTGCTTCACGGCGCCGGTGAAAGCTCCGCGCTCATGGCCGAACAGCTCGCTTTCCAGCAGGTTTTCCGGAATGGCGCCGCAGTTGATGGCGACGAACGGCCCTTTGGCGCGAGGCCCCAGGTCGTGCACCGCCTTGGCCAAGGCTTCCTTGCCGGTGCCGCTTTCGCCCAGCAGCAGGACGGGAACGTTGGTCGTCGCGATCTTTTCGATGTCGCGGCAGATTTTGATCATGCCAGGGTTGGCGGTGATGATCCGCTCGATCGGGGAGCGTGTCGGCGGCACGGCCGCCAGGCGGCGGTTTTCCTCTTCCAGGCGGTGCAGCTTGAGGCCGCGTTCAATGATTGTGCGCAGTATCTCGATCTCGACGGGCTTTTCGCAAAAGTCATAGGCGCCGGACGCGACCGCTCGCAGGGCGTGCCGGCGCTCGCCGTTGCCCGTCACAACGATGACCTTGGCTTGCGGCGCGATGCGCAGCACATCCGTCAAGGTCGCGAAGCCCTCGCTGACGCCGTCAGGATCGGGCGGCAGACCGAGGTCCATGATGACAACCGGCGGCGCTTCGCGTGTCGCCAGCGCGACGGCCTGGGGCCGAGCATGCGAGATCAGGACATCGCAGGCGGGAAAGGCCCAGCGATACTGGGAGCAAAGCCCTTCGTCATCCTCGACAATCAGCAGTTTTGGCTTTGTCATTGCTTTTCCAATATGCCGTCTGTCATGCCTCTGGCTGCCTACGCCTCGGCCGATGGGGGTTCGGCCATGCCAGGCTGCACAGACGGAAGAATGAGGCGCATTGTTGTCCCCGTGCCCATTCGGCTGATGACAAGCAGGTCGCCGCCAGCGTCGCGCAGCAGTTCGCGTGCCTGATAGGCCCCGATCCCGTGACCGCCATCCTTGGTGCTGCGCAACGGACGGAACAATTCGTCACGGACGAACTCAGGCTGCATGCCGGGGCCCTGGTCGATGATGTCAACCACGACGCCATGGCCCTCGACCCGCAGTTCGACATGCACGGGATGCTCCGGACAGGAGGCCTCGACGGCGTTGTTCAGCAGGTGGGTCGCCACGGCGTCGAACGCATCCGGATCGATTGCGGCGCCAGCGCCGGCGCTGTTGTCCTGAAAGACGATTGCCTTCCCTGAGGTGATGCGGCGGCTATCAATCACGTCACGGAGTCGTTCGGCCGGAGCAAACAGCGCGTGGTCCCTTTCCTGACGTTCCGCCTGCAAGCGAGAGAGCAAGCGGGTGATCTTGCCGACGGAGGCCCGTACCGTTGCTAGCATGTCACGTTGGAAATCCGGATTGTCCGCATAGACTTCAGCGTTGGCCAGAAGCATTGAAAGCTGCCCAGACACGTTCTTTATGTCGTGTATGACGAAAGCGAAACGCTGGCTGTATTCCCGAAGCTGCTGGGTCTGCGTCAGGACCTGCATGGCACGCTGTTCCGCGACACGGCTCGCGATTTCGTGACCAACCACCCTTAGCAGATCGAAAGCCTCCCGGTCCATTTTGAAATGCGCGCGTGACCGCGCCAGCACGACAAACCCGATCAGGCTGCCAAAGTGATTGAGGGCCAGAACGATCCAGGAACGTGGCAGGTCCGGCAACCATTCGGGCGTGTCCGGGTGATTGTCCAGTTGCACGACGGCATCGCCGCGCTGGAACAACGCGACCAGCGGGTGGCCTGGCGGGATCGGCGCCGTGACGGCCGGCATGTTCCACGAGCCGGCCCACTGGAAGGCGACATCCTGGGGCGGGCGCACAAACAGCGCCCCCGCGGGGCTGTCGACAACCTCGGCCGCGGCGCGGATGGCTCTTTTGTGCAAGGCAACGAACGCTTCGGGCGCGGTCAGCGCGTCGATGCATCGCAGCCATTCCTTGCGGTAGTCATAGCGATGGCTGAAGAAGTTCTCCGCCACCAACGCGCGGATGCGCGACCGGGCGGAGCCTGACGTGACGATGACCGCCACCGCCAGGATGCCCGCGAATATCATTGACGTCTCGGCGACCCGGCCCCACTCGGAGCCGCCACGGCGAAACACCTCGCCGATCAGGGCGACGGCCAGCAGGAACAGGCCACTGGCAATCAGCGTGAGGCTGTGGAAGACAACGTCGCGCGACACGTGGATGTCGATCGCCCAGCGGCGGTTGCGGACCGTTGCAAGCGCGAGCAGCGGGGCGGCCATGGCATTGGCGGGCGCGCGCGCTTCGATCAGCGGGAACGAAAGCTGATGGAACAGGACGCCGTCCGCGTACAACAGCAGGTCGTACAGGAACATGCCGCCAAGCGCGACGCAAAGCAGGTTGACGTTCCAGCGCAGGTCGGACGGCGTGTTGAAGTACAGGTTCTCCAGAAGCAAGACGTTGCAGACCGCGAAGCCCAGCCTTGTCGCTGTCGCCAGCGAACGGATGCCGGCGGCTGACGGGCCGGAAAGCCAGTCGAGCAACGGGGTGCCTGCCACGACCAGCACCGCCAGCAGGCCCATCGTCTTGAAGGCCGTGGCAACCTGATCGCTGACGCCCACCGAGCGGCGGTAGAGGTGCAGGATAAAGCCGTACCATGCGGCGGAGCGGCCGACTTCCAGCCATCCGGCAATGGCGTCCGCCGGAGGCTGCCAAGCCAAGGCGACGGCGCCGGCCCAGGCCGCCGTCATGAGGCAGGCAAAGACAAGCCAGGCGCC
>CAXTXZ010000049.1:7802-9750 GCA_964248015.1 uncultured Rhodopila sp.
AGGCGCCGCGCATCAGCGCGAGCCCTCCTGAAAAAGCACGACACGCACTGTGGACAAAAGGATCTTCATGTCCAGCAGGAGCGAACGTTTCTTGACGTAATACAGGTCGTAGGCAAGCTTTTCGCGAGCATCCTCGACCGAAGCGCCGTATGGGTAGTTCACCTGCGCCCAGCCCGTCAGGCCTGGCTTGACGTAGCTGCGCTGCCGGTAGAACGGAATGGCCTGAGCCAGTTGCTCAACAAAAAGCGGACGTTCCGGGCGAGGCCCGACCAGGCTCATTTCGCCCCGTATCACGTTGGCCAGTTGCGGCAGCTCATCGATGCGCGTGGCGCGGATGAAGCGTCCCACGCGGGTGACCCGCGCGTCATGCTTTTGCGCCCACCGCGGCTTGCCGCAGGCTTCGGCATCCGCCGTCATGCTGCGGAACTTGAAGACGATGAACGGCTTGTCGAATGCGCCGATGCGTTGCTGGCGGTAAAAAACCGGGCCGGCGCTGTCAGCCTTGATGGCCAGCGCCGTCAGAACCATCAACGGCAAGGTGACGATGATCATGGCGACGCTGATGCAAACATCGCTCAGCCGCTTCAACACGTCCGACAGGCGACTGCTGGCGAACCCGTTTCCGGTCAGCAGGTCATTCACCGTCAGGGTGTCGAGATCGACGCGGCCAAGATGATGCTCGTGAAACGCCGCGCCGCTCAGGACGCGCGCGCCGCGCAGCTTGCAATCCAGCAGCGGGTCGAGGGCCAGCGCCTCGGGCGCTGAAGCAACGACAATGGCCCAGATGCGCCCCTGGCAGAGCATTGGCCAGCACACGTCCTGAGCGTGAACAACGACAGGCTCGAAACGCTGCCCGCGCCGGGACAGCAGCCGCGCGCTGAAACCGGCGATCTGCCGGGGGTGGCCCACGATCAGGACACGCCGCGACAGGGACGCGCGGGCCAGCGTGAAATTGAACAGCAAGCGGATCAGGGAAATGGTGAGAAGCCAGCAACCCAGGATCCTGGCCACGTCAGTCACATGCGCCGCCGTGAAGCCATGCCGCAAGCCACCGCCGAGGAGCAGCAGGATGGCGAACGCAACGGCGGCCGAGACGCTGACGGCGATCATGAGCCGCTTGCGATTGAAGCAGACCTCTGGCCGGTAAAGACCGATGGTCAGGGCAACCACGCCGATCATCAGCGTTGAAAAGCCGGCTAGCTTGATGCGGTCGCCTGACAGGCTTGCGATCATGGCGGGCAACGAGGGGCCGCCGCCAGCCGTCCGGACCATGCAGTAAATCACCGTGAAGGAGAGCGCGAACTCGACCAGGCCCAGGATCGCCATCTCGCGCTGCGCCGACCGCGCCATTTCAGGCTGCATCAAGGCTTTCCTTTCAATCCATCCCGTCACGCTTCAAGGGGAGGTTGCCATGTCCCGGCCGGGCGATAGGGATCCGCTGGATGCCCTGCTGGACGAACATCCGGTTAATGCCGCTCCTGAAGCGATAACCTTTCCAAACGTTACGAAAAAGAACGTTCTTAGTCAATCGATTTTCGTTTTTGACGTTTTATTTCGAATTTTCGATGAAGGACATGAATTTTTTCATTTCTGCAAGACAGTATCCATGTTAATGGATACCTCATGCGGTTTGAAACGAAACCTCGGCAAAGGGTGCCCGCAGCAGCGGTGATGAAGGCAAGCTTGCGGACACTTAACCTCATGTCTGTGTTGAACTGTTTTGCCGTAGGTGTTATCACTTCGTCCGCGAGACGAAGAAACCATCCGCACAGGGGCAGCCCGATCATTGCCGATCCGGTCCGCAGGCAGGTTGGCGGGGGATCAGCCCAGACGACAGGCGAGGCGTGTAGCTCATTGGCAGAGCGCTGCTCCAACACGGCAGAAGAGGGGGTTCGATTCCTTCCGCGCCTACCAACCAGCCGTTGCCGGACGGCCTTGGCCCGACGGG
>CAXTXZ010000049.1:9850-12486 GCA_964248015.1 uncultured Rhodopila sp.
TTTTCGTTTATCGCAATCCCGACCTGAGTGAGGCCGGCGTCGCCGTGCGTCCCGACGGTCGTATCTCCACGCCATTGATCGAAGACATTGTCGCGGCCGGCAAGACTCCCACCCACCTCGCGCGGGAGATCGAGGCGCGATTAAGCAAATACATCCAGGAACCCAATGTCACGGTGATCGTGCGCAGCTTCATCGGCCCGCCGGACCGTCAGGTCAGGGTGATCGGGGAAGCCACCGACCCGGTCGCGATCCCTTACCGCGACCACATGACCCTGCTGGATGTCATGATCGCGACCCGGGGCCTGACGAGATACGCGGCCGGCAACCGCGCGGTGATCGTGCGGACCGATGCTGACGGCAAGCCAGGGAACGTCAAGGTGCGCCTGAGCGACCTGATAAAGGATGGCGATATTTCCCAGAACATCGAGATGAACCCAGGGGACACGCTTATCATTCCGCAATCCTGGTTCTGAGGGCAACAGGTCATGGATGCTTTGCGTGTCATGCTTTCCCGTTACCTGCGGGCGGCATGGCGTCGGCGCTGGATGGGCATGATCATTGCTTGGGCGATATGCGGCATCGGCTGGCTTGGCGTCTACCGCATTCATAACCAGTTCGAATCCACTGCCCGGCTCTACGTTGACGCGGACGCGGTGCTGACGCCGCTGCTGCGCGGCTTGGCCGCTGATTCGTCGCCGACGACGCAACTTGAAATCCTGCAGCGCACCCTGCTCAGTCGGCCCAACCTGGAAAAACTGGTGTCGAAGACCGATCTCGACCTGACGTTGAACGGCCCGTCGGACCGCGAGCGCTTGATTACCCGCCTGGCAGCCGACATCAAGGTCATTCCCCAGACCAAGAACCTGTTCACCATCACTTATCGGGACCAGAGCCCTCAACTTGCTCATGACGTGGTGCAGTCGCTGCTGACGATCTTTATCGAGAACGCCACCGGTGGCTCACGCACCGACATGGAAAACGCCCGCCGCTTCCTGGAGCGTCAGATCCAATCGTACGAAGAGCAACTGCGCGCGGCGGAGAAACGGCGCGCCGAGTTCCGCGGCCGTTACTTGGAGATCCTGCCGGCTGATGACAACCCGAACGTGCCGGCGCTGGAAGGCGCGCGGCTGGCGGTCTCGGGGCTGGAGGGCAAGCTACAGGACGCGACCGCCGCGCGCGACGCGCTGAGGCAAGAGGTCGCCAACACGCCGCCCATGCTGGTTGTTGAAAGCGGTTCGCTCGCTGGCGGAGTCGTCAACGGCCAGCCGGTCAGGACAAAGCTGCAAGAGGCGGAAGACCAGCTGCGCCTGCTGCTGCTGCGCGACACCCCGGCGCATCCTGATGTCATCGCGCAGCGCAAGCTGATCGAGGCGCTCAGGAACGCGCCGCGCGACACCCCGGCCGAGAGCGCCGGCAAGGCGGCGGCCAGGGATCCGGCCAGCAGTGCGCTGAAGCGGTCCGTCCCCAACCAAATATACGATCAGCTCAAGGTCAAGCTGATCGACGCCGACTCACAGGTGGCATCGCTTCAGCGCCAGCGCGACGACGCGGCCCGCTACCTGCAAAGGCTGGAGAAGATACAACGGGAGCAGCCGGACCTGATCGCCGAGTACCAGAACATGGACCGCGATTATTCGGTGCTGCGGCATAACTACGAGGAACTGCTGAACCGCCTGCAGTCGGCGAACATTGCCCAGGCCGCCGACACCCAGGCCGACAAGGTCAAGCTGCAGGTCATCGACCCCCCGGAAGTCCCGCGCGTGCCCGTCGCGCCAAACCGAATGCTGCTGATCACCGGCGTTCTGCTGGGCGGCCTGAGCTCGGGAGCAGGGATGACCGTGCTGTTCGCCCAGTTGGACCGGTCGTTCTCCACTGTCGAGGAGCTGCGCAACCTTGGGCTGCCGGTGCTGGGCGGCATTTCCGTCCTGGGCCATGTGCCGCTGCGCCAGCGGCTGATGGCAGGGGCCCGTTTCGGCGCCGCCATTGCGGTCCTGATCTGTGTCTATGGCGGCCTCATTGTCCATGTCCTGCGAAACGCGGCGCTGATCTGATGGGTCATGCCACCGCGCCTTCCGCTGTCACGGAAGCAGCACCTTCTGGAACTTGTCCTCGCGTCACCACAAGAGGGCGCGGCGGTTCGTTGCGTATCATCAGGGCGGCGGGCATCCGGCGGCCTCTCGTGGGCTGGAGAGGCTGAAAGCGCATGCACACACCAAAAGCGTCCCATCTGGTCGAACGGGTTGCGGAGCGCCTGCTGCGATCCGGCGCGCTTGACGATTCAGCCGCGCAGCTTTTGCAGCCTGGCTCGGCGCCGGTCCCGGCAGGCGCGAGCTCCGAGCCGGATCCAGCCGATCCGGCGCAGCGACCTGCATTGCTTGAGGCCTTGCCGGCGGATCAATCGCACCTGCCGTCTTCATCCGTCCTGGCCCCTGTCGGACCCCCGGAGGCCAGTTTGGCGGTTCCGCCCTTTGCCGCCCCACCCACGATCGACGCCTCGCGTCCGGTCATAAGCCAAGCCGGACAGGACGGCGTGCGGGTGGTGGCTGATCCTTCGGAGCCTGCCGCTGAAGCAATGGCAGGCCAGGGATTGTCCCCTGTTGCCCCGGCGCCAAGTCCCTACGGCGGCACAATCGATT
>CAXTXZ010000049.1:12496-12753 GCA_964248015.1 uncultured Rhodopila sp.
GGTCCCAGCAGGCGCCGGCGCCGAACCGGATCCAGCCGAGCCGACGCAGCGATCGGCATTACTTGGGGCCTTGCCGGCCAACCAGTCGCAGCTGCCATCTTCATCCGCCCTGGCCCCTGTCGGATCCACGGAGGCCAGTTTGGCGGCTCCGCCCTCTGCCGCCCCACCCATGATCGACGCCTCGCGCTCCATCGCAAGCCAGGCCGGACAGGACGGCGCGCAGGCGGTGGCCGATCCTTCGGAGCCTGCCGCTGAAG
>CAXTXZ010000050.1:0-12732 GCA_964248015.1 uncultured Rhodopila sp.
CATGCCAGCCTGTCCGGCATCGCGCGGGACCTGCGCATGACTGATGTGCATCCGCCCCTCTATTTCTGGACGGTTTCCTGCTGGCGCCACGCTTTAGGCCCCGGCCTCTTCACCGCTCGGCTGCTTTCCGTAGCCTGCGCCCTGGTTTCGCTGGGATTGGTGGCGCGCATCGCCAAACGCTGCGCCATCCCGCCGGTTCCGGCGATGCTCCTGACACTGGGTTGCTACGGCTTCGCCTACACCAGCGCGATCGCGAGAGGCTTCGCGTCGGCCGAGATGCTGACCCTGGGCGGCGTCAGCCTGCTGCTGGCGCGACGGCCCATGCTGGCAGGCTTGGCTTTCGGCATGGCGTGCGGCTGCAACTACCTGGCGGTGTTCGTCGCCGTCGCGGCCTGCACGGCGGCAGGCGCCTGGAGGGCCTTGCCCACGGCCTCGCCTTTCCTGGCGCTGGACGCATGGTTCTTCGCCGCCCAGCACGGCGCCCGTCCGGATCAGTTCCCGCCTTTCGAACTCTGGCCCAGCATCGCGCGCCTGTTCCGCTATCAGGTTGCCGCAGTGTTTGGCGGCTTGCCTTTGTATGCCGATGGAGCCGGACGCGACGTGATCGAAGCGATTGTTGGAGTTGCCGCGCTTATCCTGGCTGCCTGCGTCGTCCGGGCAGGGCTGCCGACGGTTGAACGTCGTCTGTTGCTTGCCGCCGCCGCCGCGCCGCCGGCTGGCTTGCTGGTACTCGGCGCCGTGTTCAACAACACGCCCATTGAGCTGCGTTACCTTTCGTTCGGCCTGCCCTTCATTGCATTGCTTGCCGCTTCGCCGCCTCTTCGCCCTGCTTTCCCACGTGGCGATGCCGGCTCCCGACGCGTCATTGGCCTTGAGCTGGCGTCA
Source organism: uncultured Rhodopila sp. (assembly GCA_964248015.1). GTDB lineage: Bacteria > Pseudomonadota > Alphaproteobacteria > Acetobacterales > Acetobacteraceae > Rhodopila. The sequence continues at coordinate 886 of CAXTXZ010000050.1, forward strand.
CTCCTCGGGAAGCTTGGGCATGCAAGGCGCACATGGCGGCCTGTGCTCCTCAAGGTCAGGCGCCGGATGCGATGGAGGCTCGGCAAGGCGTTCATCCTGGCTGTTCAGTCGGCCGGTGTCCTGGGCTTGCTGCTCGCGCCTCGCACCATGCAGCCTGCGCGCCTTGCGGCAACCGAGGCCGCCCATTACGCGGACGATGCCCTTGTGTTGCTGCCCGCAGGCAACGACGGGGTCGGCATCGTCGGCGCCTTCGCCATTGAAGCCGCGCCGAACATGCCGCTTTTGCTGGTCCATCCGGCTGACCCGCCCTTGTCCGTGCCGTCGCGTTATCGCCGCGTCATCCTGGGGCTGCTCGCGCAAGACCATGACAGCCTGGCGACGCTGCCGGCCCTGCATGCCGCCGTGGCCGGTCCTGACTGGCGCCGTGTCGCGATTGGGTCCAACCTGGAGGTCTACGAGAGAACCGCGACAGAGAACTGAGAATGTTTTTTGAAGGCTTCACCGTGGCGCATGTGCCTGTTCCGGGTGGGACGATTCGATTGCGTCATGGCGGCTCCGGGCCGCCGCTGCTGCTGCTGCACGGCAACCCGCAGACGCACGCCATGTGGCACCTCGTGGCGCCGGTGCTGGCAAAGCGGTTCACGGTGATCTGCCCGGACCTGCGCGGCTACGGGTTTTCGCTGAAGCCGCCGGCCACGTCCGACCACGCGCCCTACGCCAAGATGGAGATGGCGAAGGACATGATGGCCGTGATGGACCATTTTGGTTTCCATGAATTTTATCTGGCGGGACACGACCGGGGCGCCAGGCTGTCCCACCGCATCGCGCTGGACAACCCCCATCGCGTGCTGAAGCTGGCCATCCTGGACGTGATCCCAACGCTGGAGCACTTCGAGCGAGCGGACATGGATTTCGCGCTCGGCTACTATCACTGGTTCTGGCTTGCCCAGCCGCATCCCTTCCCGGAGTGGCTGATCAACCGCGCGCCCGAGGACTGGTGGCGCCAGCACACCAACCGAGACCCCTCCAAGCCCGACCTGTTCCACCCCGACGCCCTGAGCGACTACTTTGCCGCCGTCCGCCAGCCGGACATGGTGCGCGGCATGTGCGAGGACTACCGCGCCGCCGCCTCCATCGATCTGAAGCACGACCGGGCATCGCGCGCCGCCGGGATCAAGATCAGGTGCCCGATGCTGGCGCTGTGGGGCGCGAAGGGAAAGATCAACCAATGGTATGACGCGCTGGCCATCTGGCGATCATACTGCGCGAACGAGGTCACGGGCGGCCCGATCCAGTCCGGGCACTATATTCCCGAGGAAGCGCCGGCGGAACTTCTGGACTGGTTTGACCGCTTTTTCTGAAGCGCCGCGTGCTCAGGGACGCAACCAAGCAGGTTGGTGATCCTGTCTGTCGCCCTGCCATGGCGCGAACAGGGCTACCGACGTGAAAACAAAGCCTCCAGGGCGTCCGGAGCCCCAGTGATCGTCTTCGCGTCCGGCGTCCGGAACGTTCCCGCGGTTGCCTTCCTGGGCCGCAGCCCAACCAGGACCTCGGCCTGTCGGACAGCGGCCGCGACGCCATCCACCAGCGGCACCGGCACCCGTTCCGCTACCCGGCAGGCCAGTCCGGCCAGCGGCGCGCCACCCAGGATCACCACGTCGGCCTCGTCCTGTTCCACCGCCATCCGGCAGGCTTCGACCAGCGCGGCCTCTTTCTCATGCTGAACCGAGGCGATATCGCGGAAGCCCCCGCTGACGCAGCGTATGCTGGCCAAGCGCCCAGACAGCCCGTTGTAATCAACGCATTCCCGGTACCACGGTCCCATCGCCGTCGCGAACGTCACGATGGAGAACCGCCGGCCCAGCATGCAGGCGGTCAGCATCGCCGCCTCGGCCATGCCGATGACGGGGATGGACAGAAGCTCCCGCGCGCCGCCGACACCCGGATCGGCGAAAGCCGCCACAACAGCCGCATCGCATCCCGGCGCATGTTCCGCCAGCAGTTCCAGCGCCACCCGCGCACCGATCACCGCCTCCGCCCGTGTCGCGATGTAGGGCACGCCGAACTGTCCGGTCACCGCGACAATCTCCGTCCCTGGGCTTGCGGCGGCGCGCGCCACGGCGGCGATCCGGTCGGTCACGGCGGCCGTGGTGTTCGGGTTGGCGAACAGGATCTTCATCGCCGCATCAGGGACCGCGCGAAGCCGAGGTTCCACCGCGTGTAGCCCGGCTGAACGTAAGCCAGCTTTTGCCGCAGCAACGCATGCGCGTCGGCCAGCCGGTGAAACGGAATGGAGGGGAACAGATGATGCTCCGCATGGTACGGCATGTCCCACATCAGCAGCCGCACGGGCGCCCAGGTCAGCGTGGTGCGCGTGTTGGTCAGCCCGTTGCGATCCTCCGTGCATCCCGTGTGCTCCGTCAGCAAATAGGCGCGCAGAGCCGGCTGCCCGATCAGTTGCGGCACAATCCAGTACAGGAACGGCGTCGCCCAGCCGAAAAGCAGCGCGGACACGACCGATCCGCCCAGCATCAGCGCCGCCATGGCCCGTCCGCTGCGGATGATCAGCGGGGCCGCCGTCCCTGACACAAAAGGATAGGCGCTCAGGTCGCCGCGCAGGCAGTCCCGCAGGACGCGAAGGCGCAGGGGCCAGAAACCGCTGCCGAGGATGCGCAACGCATACTGGCCTATCGTCGTGGGTGTCGGGCTTGCCAGCTCAGGGTCCAAACCCGGCACCTGCGTGTTGCGATGATGCGCCAGATGATACGCCGTGTAGAAATGCCAGTTCAGCAGCGACGGGCATGACGTCAGCCATCCAACGACCGCATTGGCCTGGCGTGAGGCAAACGCCGTCTGGTGCATCGTTTCATGCGCCGGAGCAAACAGCGCCACCTGCACCAGCCCTAGCAAGAACATCGCCAGCAGCAGCGCCCAGCCGTGCGACAGCGCGACCAGCCAGCCGGTGGCGATCAGCAGCGCCATGTGAATCGCCAGCCGCACGCCGCCCTGCCAGTTGGAACGACCCTGCAACCCGCGCAATTCCTCAATGGTCAGCACGCGGTCGGACAACCCAGACATACGGCGCCTCCTGCAAGATGGGTTATGACAGGCATAGCCAGTGCAGGGCTGCCTCAGGCACGCGCCCCGCGAAGTTCACGCGCTATGTAAAGGCAGGAGCCAGGTGCCACAAGCGGGCAAGGGCGTCACGCCAAAGGTAGTGACATCTGTTATGCCCGGAATGCAGCGACAACCAGCAGACCAGGCGCGTGCTCGTCAGCGTTGCTCGGCGGGACGGCGGTTCACCGGATGGCTGACGACGCGCCAACCTCTGTTATGAGATCCGGATGCGACAGCAGGAAGGCGGGAAGGCTGGCCTGCGTGGCTTCGTGCCGCGCCGGCGGCAGCCTGGCCCAGTCCGCGACCGGCGTGACTGTCATCACCAAGGGCGCATAGGCCGATCCCAGCAGGCTGTTCAGCGCCATCCTGGCACGCAGCGCCAGCCCTGGCCGCACTGGCTTGCCATCAATCCAAACCGACACCGCCGTGATGAAAACCGGGTCGTTCGAGCGCATGAGGCGCCATGCGCTGGGCGGTCCACCGGCGGTATCCAGCCATTCTTCCTGCAGTCCCTCGGTTTCCGCCCGAAGGCAAAGACGACGCCGCTCCGCCATGACGGGCGCGGCGGTCACGCGAGGCGAGAACGCCTCCCAGGCCAAATCCATTGCCCCGTTGCCGCACACGACGCGCTGTGTCCACACCCGCCGCTCTGCCGGAGGCGTCTCGCCGCGCACGGTCTGGCAGCCCGGTCCCGGATCGAACTGAATCGATACCTCCGGTGGCATTCTTGTCGCCAGCGCCAGCCCGGCGGCCAGGGTTGGCATGGAAGCGGCAATGATCGCCAAGCCGAGCGTCGCCGCGACAACCCTTGGCATCGGCATCACGGGGCGCGGCGAGGAGCCAGTCGCTGCGTGAGCGGCCAAGCCAAAGGCCGGACGGGTCGGCATGTCGTCTTGACGGAACGGCAGGCCAAGCGCGATCAGGACCAGGATGACGGCGGAAAAGAACAGCCAGCCATAGACCACATGATCCGCCGCCGCCGCCTGGGCGCTTCCCAGCAGGTAACCCAGGCAAACAATGCCCAGGGCGCGAAAACCGTTGGCGACGACCGGCACGGCCAACGAGACAGCAATGAACACGGCGCGGCGTCCTGGGCTGCGGTACATCATCAGCGCGTAAAGACAGCCGAACGCCAGCGAGGCGATCAGAAAGCGCAAGCCGGCGCATGCCTCCGCCACGAAAAAGGCGCCCTGCGGAATTTCGATGACGTAGCCGTCGATATAGGCGGGGATGCCAATGATCTCCAATCCGTGCCGGATAAAAAACGTCGTGGCGTCTTGCAGCCCTGGTGTCAGGAACTCCCCGAACGGCACAAGGAAGAACAGGTAGAGCAAAGGCCCGGCCATCGCCCACCAGAGCCGCTTGCCAAGGACCAGGAAGAACAACAGCTCGACAAAGGCGACCGCGACAAGCTGGCGGCCTTCCATGATGCCAAGGCGCTCCGCCGCCAGCCACGCCAGGGCCAGGGGCAGCGCCAGGAGGATGACGGCGGGCGCCGGTCGCGCCGCGACCCCGGCAAGATCGAAGCGCCGGTCCCACAGCAGATAAAGCACAATCGGTATAATCAAGAAACAATGATTGTAGGCGGTCGATGCCTGCCAGGTCCCGATCGCCGCCGCGGCTTCCTTGTTGAAGGCCACGCCTAGCAGCAGCAGGCCGACGCAAAGCGGAACCGCGACGCGGCGAATGTCCGGTTCAGCGAGGGAGATCGGCGTATCAGCCAGGACAGGTGCGTTCATGGCGGGCTCCAGCGGATCGGTCTCATGCCGTTTGCGCGGCTACGGCTGCATTGGCCGGACGCAGCACGTCGTCGAACCGGCGCAGCCTGACATCCCAGTCATAGTCCCGCAGGATACAAGCCCTGGCGGCCAAGCCGATGGATGACACGCCGGACCTCGTGGCTTCATCCGGATCGGCGCAACGCACGCAGGCCGCGGCGAAGTCGGTTGCCGTGTCGGCCAGGATCACCTCTTGTCCCGGTTGCGCCTCGATGCCCTCCAGCGCGCCGGAGGTCACCACCACGGGCCTTGCCATGGCCATCGCCTCCAGCACCTTGTTCTGGATGCCGCGGGCGATGCGCATCGGCGCGACGCTGGCCGTGGCATGCGCGATGTAAGGCCGCACATCCGGCACGCGCCCGGTCACGACAACGTCCTTCAGGGCAACCAGCTTTCGCACCTCGACGGATGGGTTGCCGCCGACGATGTAGAACCGCGCCGCCGGCACGCTTTGACGGATCAGCGGCAGGATCTCGTGCGCGAACCAGATGACCGCGTCGATGTTCGGAGGATAGTCCATCGTGCCGGTAAAGACATAAGAGGGCATGTCCGTGCCGTGGGCTGGCGCGAACCCTGGCGCCGGATCGAAGTAACGGTGATCCACGCCGTTGCTGACGGCACGGACACGCTCCCTGCATTCCGGCGCCAGCAGGGCGAACAGGGCCGCTTCGGCGTCCGAGACAAACACCGACATGTCGCAGGCCTGCGCGATGCGGCGCTCCAGCGCCGCGACCTTGCGCCATTCGCGGCGGTAGACGAAGCGCATCGGGCCGCGCCTGGTTTCGGCCAAGGCGCGCCATTTCTCCGAGTCGACATCGACCAGATCGACGACGCGTGTTCCGGTTCGCGGCAGGTCAAGGACATAGGGCGCCATGTTTGACGAATAAACGAACGTAACATTTGGTCGTACTGCCTGCACAACGTTGCGAACCCATTTCGCCAAACCTCGGTCCCGGAAGAAGGCGACACTCAGCGCCTCGTTCGTCAGCAAGCCGCGCAGGCAGGTCAGGCGGGCAACACGAGGGTCAATCGGAGCAACGTGAATGTCGCGGCACATCGCGCGGACCGTCTCGACATGCTGCAAGTCAGCCGGATCATCCGAGAGGCAGCCCAGGTGAATGTCATAGTGGCGGGCCAAATATTTCAGGTCATGAAACGCACGGATCTTCTCGCCCTTGGTCGGCGGGTATGGCAGGCGCTGCGACAGGAACAGAAGGTCGGGCATGATGGTCAGTTGGGTTTCATAACCATCGGGCAGGCGTCATCGTTGCGGCCGGCTTCCGCCTGCGCTCCATGCTTAGCGGAAAACTGCTCACTTTCTGGCAACGAATTCACGGCGCCTATCCGATCCCGCGGACGATGAACGGTCCCAGTGCGTTGGCGACTGGCAGCGGCAGGCGCTTCCAACCGGCAATGAACAGCCGGTATTTCGGGTTCATCGGGTTATGGTCCGGGATCGTCGTCCCGGGCTTCAGGCGAAAGCGATAATGCAGCTTTTCCTCAGCAAAGCCCCAGTTGTGCTTGAAGTTGAATGATCCGGTGCCGAGTTTGCTGCGGCCGAAGTCGAACAGGCGGCAGCCGCGGTCGGCCGCTCTTCGCATGGTTTCCCAGTAAAGGAAATCGTTGCCGGCGCACGCCCGCGCCGCACGCGTCCCGCCGCCGTAGTACGGCAGCACCTGGTCGCGAAAGTGGAAGTTCATCACCGCCGCGACCGGCACGTCTTTGTCCAAGACAGTGACGATGTCGGCGTCATCGCCGAACACGTCCATCAGGATGCGGAAATACTTGCGCGAGAACACGGGCGTGCCCAGGTTGCGGACGCTTTCGGCGTAAATCCGGTGCAGCCCGTCGACGTCCCGCCCCGCCACCGACGTCAGCCCGTTCTGGATGGCCTTGCGCACCATTGCCCGTTGCTTGCGCGGGATGGCCTTCATGTTCGCTTCATGGTCGGCCACGATCCTCTTGCGGAACGTGACATAAAGGTCAGGGCGTTCAAGCCAGCCGTTCGCCAGCGAATCCGCTGGTGGCGACAGTTGGCGAAATTCCAGCGCGCTCGCGCCAGTGCGTTCCAGCAGGGCCTGGGCATGGGCGACCAGGGCCGCCCCGCTTTCCGCATCGGCCGCCAGCGGGCCGCCATAGACGCAGAACGGCACGGAGATCAGGGTGTCGCCGAAAGCCAGCGTCTTGACCCGGCCAAGCGGCAGGACGCCTGTGATGGTCCCGTCCCGTTCGGCAAGGGTGAAATGGGTCGCGTGGCCAAAGGCGGCTTCTATGACCCTTGCCCAGCCGGCACGGTGAAAGAACGTTCCCTCAGGGGCCGCGTCGACGAAACGGTCCCATGCCGCTTCGCTGGCCGCGTCCAGGGATCGGACCGCCACCGCCATCAGGCAGCGACCGGTTCGGCGTTCGCGGCGGATTCCGCCAACACCGCCGCATAGACACGATCCATCCGGTCCCAGTTGAAATCCCGCAACAGCTTGTCGAGGTCGCTGGCCATGCGCGACAGGTTGGTGTAGTGCCGAAGACGGGACTTCCATCCGGCGTTGGGGATGCGCGGCTGGCCCGGATCAACTTCCCATGGATGGAAGTAGAAAATCCCCGGCTGCCGGTCACGCGCGTTCACCCGCGCCAGTCCGGCGCGGTACAGCGCCGTCGGCAACAGGCGGAAATAGCCGCCGCCGGAGCACGGCCAGTTGCGGTTCAGCAGCCGCACCGTGGTCATGGGGATCTCCATGACGCCATCGGGCGCCGGACGGAACGGCACGCGCGGCGCATCAGGCATGCCGTAGAGGTCGTGGCGGATCGGGTTGATGCTGGAACTGTAGAGGTAACCTTCCTGTCGCAGGATCGGGAACGCCCACAGGTTCCGCGCGCCGATCGAGAACGTCGCGGCCCGGTATCCCGTGACCGCGACGCCGCCGAGATCCTCAAGCAGGGTCCTGGTGCGGCGTATGTCGGCGCGGAAGGTTTCCGGGTCCTGGGAGTCGGCGCGGGCATGATCCCAGCCATGGCTTGCCAGCTCATGCCCGTCGGCGACGATGCGGCGGATCAAGGCGGGATGCCGCTCCGCCACCCAGCCCAGGGTGAAGAACGTTGCCTTGGTCCTGGCCGCGGCGAACTGGTCCAGAACCCGGTTGGTGTTCGCCTCGACCCGTCGCGGGAAGCTGTCCCAGTCCCGGCGATCGACGCAGCGCGCGAAGGCCTGGACCTGGAAATAGTCCTCCACGTCCACCGTCATGGCGTTGCAAAGCGGAGCGGTTCCGGGCGGGACGCCAACAGGCTCGGTCATGAGCGTGCCGCCAGATTGGCCTCAAGCAGGTCGATCACCCGCTTGAACGCATGCTCCTGGCGGGACGCCGTCTGTTCCAGCGTTTCGATCCGCCGCAGCAAGGCATCCTCCGCTTCCCTTGGCAGGGGCGGCGGGTGGGCCACAGGCTCCAGTCCCGCGCCCAGGTCGCGGTCGAGTTCCTCGGCCGTGGCGTTGACGATGTCCCCGGTGATCACGTGCGTCTCCTCCAGGGCGCCGAGCAGCAGGACACGCGAGCAGAGGGTGTTGATGCGGCGGGGAATGCCGCCGGTGTGGCGATGGATCTCGGTGAAGGCCGCCGCTTCCCAGACCGGGTCGTCCTGCCAACCCACGGTCCGCAGCCGGTGTTCAATGTAGCCTCGTGTTTCGGCTTCGGTCAGAGGCCCCAGATGGTAGGACGCCAGCACGCGCTGCCGAAGCTGCTCGGCGTCGTTGCTTGCCAGAATTGGCCTGAACTGCGGCTGGCCCAGCAATATCGTCTGCACCGACGCTTGCGCGTCCACCGTGATGTTGGACAGCATGCGCAATTCCTCCATTGCCGCCAGTGACAGGTTCTGCACCTCGTCCACCACAAGCAGGCAGCGTCGGCCCTGCCTGCGCTGCTCGCGCACCATCTGCTCGAACCGGCGCAGCAACGTGGCCTTGTCGGCGCCGGGCGTTTCGTCCACGCCGAAGTTGGCGATGGCCAGCCGCAGCAGGTCGTCGCCTGACACCTGCGTCGTCACCACGCGAGAAATGATGTAGGTGTTGCGGTCAAGCTGCGCCCAAAGCTGCTCGACCAGCGTGGTCTTGCCCGCGCCGACCTCGCCGGTGATGACGATGAAGCCTTCCTGCTGGGACAGGCCATAGATCAGGTGCGCGATGGCCCTGCTGTGGCCGCTCGATCCGAAAAAAAATCGGCTGTCGGGCGTCAGCAGGAACGGCAGGCCGGAGAGCTTGTAGAATTGCTTGAACACGATCGTATTAAAATCTCTTGCTGATACCGACAAGGAGCAGGTTTTCGTAGGTGTTGTAGGCGGTGACCGCCGAGGAACGGTTTAACAATGAATAGCGCAAACCAGTCGTAACTGTATCAGAAATTTGGTACTGCCAGGCGAGGCTGGCGGCAAACGACGTGCTGTTGCCCGGAATGAAGGCCGAGGGGCCACGCTGATCCTGCAACGCATAGGCAAAGGACCCGCTCAGCGTCATGTCAGGCCGCATCGCATGCACCCAGGAAAGGCTGACAGACTTGCTGGAGCTTGAGCCTCCGGCCTGGCCCGCCCCCGTCTGGGTCTGCCTGACCATCAGCAAGTTGACGCCGAACGTGTCGCGCTCAAGCGCGGTCGTGCTGCCCAGGGTCAGCGTTTCGGTGCGGAACACGCCGTTCTGCACCGCCAGCGCATTGGTGCCGCTGAACAGCGCGCCGCCGCCGTTCTGCGCGTTCACCAGCGCGCCGTCCCGCGCCGTGGCAAGGTTGAGCTGGCTTTGCAGGTACTCAAGCTGGGTGCCGAGGCTCTGACCGTAGGACACGGTCAGCACCGTGCGGGCCGTCAGGGCGTGATGGCCGTTGGCGGCCCAGGAATTGAAGCCGTTCAGGTGGCCGTAACTGACGGTGAGCGACGTGTTCGGGCCAGGCGTCAGGGTGGCGCCCAGGTTCCAGGTGAAGTCGTTGATCGACTGCGCGCCGAACCCTGAGTAGCTGATATCCTCATGGCCGCCAGACGCAAACAGCGCGATGCCGCGGTTCATTTGCCAGGTGACTTGGTCGGTGAAGATTTCGCGTGTCGAACTGATGGCCTGGCCTTGCTCCGGCAATCCTGTGGTGGCGGAGGCATAGCTGGCATCGGCCCTGGTCTGCGTCTGCATCAGGTCAACATCGACGCTGTTCCGCAGGGATTGCAGGAAATTGCCGGTGTCGAAATGACCGATCTGTTCGTTGGTCACCAGGGTCTGGCCGTTTCCGCCGCCGGTCGGGAAGGGCGCTGACGCGAAACCCGAGAGCGTGCTGGATCGCGTGACGTCAAGCGAGTAACCAAGCTTGCCAACGCCCCAGTCGCCAAAACGTCGCAGCAGGTAGGGCGAAACGCCGTAGCTGAATGTCTGCACCTCGTTGTCCTTGCTGAGGCCCAGGCTGTTCCCGGCCAGCGCCGGAACCGTTGCGGTTGTTGTTGCCAGGTCAGCCGTCGCCGGCGTGCCGACGCCGCCCAGTCCACCCAGGCCGCCATACTGGCTTTGCACGCCGGCCACCGCGCGCACGTCGACGAAAGCCAGGTCTGGCACGACGGTGATCTGGCCAAGGCCGTTCATCTGCTGGGTCAAGGCGTTCAGCGAGGTCGTGCGCGCATACAGCGCCAGGGCAGGCGTATAGTTGAAAAGGAGTTGCAGCCGCGGCAGGTCAGCCGCGATGTTGATCCCAGGCTTGACATAGGTGACCAGATCCCATTGCCGCGGACTATGCGTCTGCAAGGCGTTGTCGGTCAGCATTTCCTGCAGGTCGATCTGCGGCGCAAACGTCCAGCCGCCGCCCGGTGGCGCGGCCAGCCCGTTAGCGATCTGCAACTGATGCCGCAGGTCCTGGGCGTCCGGTGCGGCGAGTTCGGCGCCGGCTGGAACCTGGTCCTCGGCGGCCGCGTCCAGCAGGGGAAAGGCTGCCGCGCGTGCCATCGGCGCCAGCAGCAGGACGGCCGCCACACCCAGGAAGCGGCCAGCGCCGGGCCGTGCGCCGCGAGCGGCGCTCAAAGCGGTTGAAGCATCGCTGGTCGCCCTGGCGCCCATGACCTGCCGCTGGCCGCCGGATCAGGACGAGTAATAGGAGGAATAGGCGCCGAACGTATAGCGCGACGAAACCTGCTGCTTGTTCAGCACCATGGTGATTGTCGGGCAGGCCTGGATCAGGTCGAGCGAGGCTTCGACCTCATTGCGCTGGGTGCGGTCCGCTTCGACGACGAACAGGATCTGGCCGACCACCTGCGCCAGCACCGCGGGATCGGAGGTGGACAGGCAAGGCGGCGCATCCAGGATCAGCAGCCGGTCCGCGTAGCGGCGGCCGAGGCTCTGGATCAGCCGTGTCATGTCCTGGGTGGAAAACAGTTCCGCGCTGCGTTCGCGCTCGCGCCCTATCGGCAGGATGGACAGCCCCTCGACCGGCGTCTTGACGATCAAAGGTGTTGGATCAAGTCTCGGGTTTGCCGCGAGGTCGAGCAGCCCGTGGGCTTGCGCCAGCCCCATGCTGTAGCAGATGGAGTCGCGCTTGCTGTCGGCATCCACCAGCAGCACGGCATGGTCGCCTTGCCTGGCGATGCTGCTCGCCAGGTTGGTCGCCATGAAGCTCTTGCCCTCGCCAGGCCGGGAACTGGTGACCATCAGGAGATTCGAGAAGCCTGGCTCGGCCGCCGAACCAAACGCGGCGCGCAGGATCTGGCGCTGGACCAGGCGGAATTCCTCCGAGATCCGGGTGCGGTTACGCGACCAGTCGATCATGCCGGCGCGTTCCAGCGAGGCGGCATGGACTGAATCTTGCGCCTGCGCCGCCGGGGCCGCCGGATTGACTGTGCCGCCATAGGGATTTGGCGCCGGGGCAACAGGGGACAGTACCTGGCCTGCCATTGCTTCAGCGGCAGGCTCCGAAGGATCGGCCACCGCCTGCGCGCCGTCCTGTCCGGC
>CAXTXZ010000051.1:0-12556 GCA_964248015.1 uncultured Rhodopila sp.
TTCGAGAACGCCCGCATCGTCCGCCTGGAAGCCAACTACCGCTCGACCGCCTCCATCCTCGCCGCCGCCTCCGGCCTGATCGCGCACAACGAGGGCCGCCTTGGCAAGACCCTGCGGCCCGGCCGAGCGGACGCGCAGAACGGGGAGAAGGTGACGGTGGTGGAGCTTTGGGATTCCGACGAGGAAGCCCGCATGGTCGGCAACAAGATCGAGGAACTGCGACGCGACGGCCATCCCCTGGAAGAAATCGCCGTGCTGGTCCGCGCCGGCTTCCAGACCCGCGCGTTCGAGGAACGGCTGATCACCGTCGGCGTGCCCTATCGCGTCGTCGGCGGCCTGCGCTTCTACGAACGCGCCGAAATCCGCGACGCCGTCGCCTACATGCGCGCCACTGTGCAGCCCGCCAACGACCTGGCGTTCGAGCGCATCGTCAACCTCCCCCGCCGCGGCGTCGGCGAGGCGGCCTTGCGCGCCATGCACGAAGCCGCCCGCTCGCAAAGCATCCCGCTGACCACCGCCGCTGCTCGGCTGGTCGAGACTGGCGGCCTGAAAGGCAAGGTGAGGGACGCCATCGGCCGCTTGCTCAAGCAGTTCGGCCAGTGGCGCGGCATGCTGGAGACTGACGGCCATGTCGTCACCGTCGCCACCATGCTCGACGAAAGCGGCTACACCGAGATGTGGAAGCAGGACAAATCCGCCGAAGCCCCCGGACGGCTGGAAAACCTGAAGGAACTGGTGCGCGCCCTGGCCGACTTCGAGACGCTGTCCGGCTTCCTCGACCACGTCGCCCTGGTGATGGAGAACGAGGAACGCGGCGCAACCGACAAGGTCAGCCTGATGACCCTGCACGGCGCCAAGGGCCTGGAGTTCGACACGGTTTTCCTGCCGGGGTGGGAGGAAGGCGTCTTCCCCAACCAGCGCTCAATGGATGAAAGCGGCAACAAGGGCCTGGAGGAGGAACGCCGCCTGGCTTATGTCGGCCTGACCCGTGCCCGCAAGCGCGCCATCGTCAGCCACGCCGCCAACCGGCGCATCTACGCGAACTGGCAATCATCGATCCCGAGCCGATTCCTGGAGGAACTGCCCGACGCGCATGTCGAGCAGGCCGGCGGCAACCGGATGGCGCGCGTCGCCGCCGCCGTCACGTCGTTCTCCGGCCAGTTCCCCTTGGTTGCCCGCCGCCCGCGCACGATCGATGTGTGGGAACAACCGGCAAGGCCAGCTCGCGCGGACCAGATTCCGGTCGGCGCGCGCGTGTTCCACCAGAAATTCGGCTTGGGCACCGTCACGGCGGTCGATGACGACAAGCTGGATGTCTCGTTCGACACCGCCGGCGACAAGCGTGTCCTGGACCGCTTCGTGGAACGAAGCTGATGGCGAACCACCCGGTGCCACTTGAAACTGTTTCCGTCAGCGTCACCGAGGATGCGCTGGAAGCCTATGAAGCCGCCCTGGCCAACGCCTGCGAAACGGTAGGGTTCTTCCGTGACCATGACACCGGTATCTGGCGAGTGGAGGGCGTCAAGCAGGTTGGCGGCAACGAAGCGGAACTGGCCGCGTCCCTGGCGCTTGCGGCGGCGATCACCGGTGTTCCGGCACGCCTTGAACGCGCCGCGACCGAAGCGGATGGCTGGCTCGCACGCACCTATGCGTCATTCCCTGAGCAACTGATCGGCCGGTCGTTCGCGATCCGTGGCACGCACCTGACCGGCGCGCCTGCGCCAAATCGCATTGCGCTCACGCTGGATGCGGGCTTGGCTTTCGGCACCGGCGAACATGGCTCGACCCGTGGCTGCCTCGTCGCCCTGGAAACCGTGGCGCGCCGCAAGCCACGGCGCATCCTGGATGTCGGCACGGGGTCAGGCATCCTCGCCATGGCGGCGGCACGCCTGCTGAACAGGCCCGTGCTGGCAACCGACATCGAACCGTGGGCTGTCCGCGTCGCACGCGAAAACGCCGCTTTGAATGGCGTCACGCATCGGGTGCGGGTGCGTCTGGCGGACGGCTGGCGCGACCCCTTCGTATGCAACGCCGGCCCCTATGACCTGGTCTTCGCCAATATCCTGGCGCGGCCGTTGTGCTTGATGGCAAAGGACCTGGCGTTGCACTTGGCCCCTGGCGGCACGGCGATCCTCGCCGGCCTCCTCGCCAACCAGGCTCGCTGGGTTCTGGCCGCGCATCGCCGTCAAGGGCTTCGGCTGGAGCGCATGCTGCCGCAAGGCCCCTGGACAACGATCGTCGTGCGCAAGGCCCCCGCCTGAGTTGTTCTCAACCCAAATCAACCGGCCGGCATCACCCGCCCCACCGTCATTATCAGTCGACGCAACCGCCGGCCGGGATTACAGCTTTGCCAACGAGTGGAGACGCCGGTGATGGATACTGCGATGACGCCCACGTCCGCGGGCAAAGGCTTGGCGAAAACAGCGGGTGCGCTGGCGGGCATCAAGGTCATCGACCTGACCCGCGTCCTCGGCGGCCCCTATTGCACGATGATCCTGTCCGATCACGGCGCCGACGTCATCAAGATCGAGCCGCCTCAAGGGGACGAAGTCCGTGACTGGGGACCGCCCTTCCACGAGGGCGACGCCAGCTACTTTATCGGCGTCAACCGCAACAAACGCGCCATCGCGCTCGACCTCAGCAAGCCCGAGGGCAAGTCCGTCCTGCTGCGCCTGCTGGAAGGCGCGGACATCCTGATCGAGAACTTCAAGCCGGGTTCCATGGAAAAATGGGGCCTCGGCTATCGGGAGCACCTGTCCGAGCGCTTCCCCGGCCTGATCCACTGCCGCGTCTCCGGCTTCGGCGGCGACGGACCGCTCGGCGGCCTGCCCGGCTACGACGCGATCCTGCAGGCGATGACCGGCCTCATGAGCATCAACGGCGATGCCTCCACAGGCCCCATGCGGCTCGGCACCGCCATGGTTGACATGGGCACCGGCCTCTACTCGGCGATCGGCATCCTGATGGCTTTGCACGAGCGGAGCCACTCAGGCCGCGGCCAGTACCTGGACATGGCGCTCTATGATTGCGGCATGGCGCTGCTGCATCCGCAGGCGGCGAACTACTTCCTGAACGGCAAGCGTCCCACGGGCACGGGCAATCCGCATCCCAACCTCGTGCCGTATGACAAATACCCGACCCGCACCTGCGAAATCTTCATCGCCAGCGGCAACAACGGCCAGTTTCGGAAACTGTGCGAACTGATTGGCCGCCCCGAAATGGCCGACGACCCCCGCTTCGCCAACAACGGCGAACGCAACATTAACCGCGTCGCATTGACCCTCGCCTTGGCCGCCGCCTTCGCCGACCAGGACGGCAACGCGCTGGCGCTGCGCCTGATCCGCGCAGGCGTCCCGGCCGGGCCGGTGTTGCCCGTCGATGAGGCCACAGCCGCGCCCCATACCGCGCATCGCGAAATGGTAACGGAACTCGATTGGTACAAAGGGATCGGCACGCCGATCAAGTTCAGCCGCACCCAGGGAGGCACACGCCGCCCGCCGCCAAGGTTCAACGAGCACGGCTCGGAAGTGCTGGCGCAGCATGGCTACACCGAAGCCGAGATCGCCGCCCTGCGCGAGGCCGGCGTGTTGCACCTGAAACGACGCGTCTAAGCAGTGATTCGCGGCCTGGCCGACGGAATGACAATACGCGAGAAGTCAGGCTCTTCGACCGCCGCGCGGATGGCTTGGTCAAGTCCCATGACGCCAGTAAAGATCTGGTAAGCCAAATGATGCGCCTTTAGATCGTGCCAGACGGCCTCGATGTTGTTCAATCCGGGGGCATACTTTGGTAACCATTCGACGATCAACCAGGGCACGCGGGCGGCGAGGGCGGCAAGGCAAGCCTTGCTTAGCCGCTTCCGACATGTGGCCCCTGGATCTGCCAGCCCGGGAGGTGCTGCGGCTCCCCGGGCATACCGCCATATGTTGGGCGGTATTTGATGCCATCTGGTACTGTTCAACTTACCCCGATCTTGGCGACTGTGACCCGGCGGCAGCGCTCAATCATTACCTCACGGTCGGCCAAAGCCTCGGCCATTCACCCAACCGCCTGTTCGACGAACAGTGGCATCGCCGGATGTATCCGGCAATCGCCGAGGGCATCGCGGCAGGGGATTTCGCCTCGGCCTTTGATGCCTATTGCCGGCATGGTTGCCTCGATCGTTCGCCGCATTGGCTGTTCAATGAGCTGGCTTATCGCAACCGCTATCCGGACCTGACCAAGGAGGTGCTGTCGGAGGTGGGAATCGCCAATGGCTACGATCACTACCTGCGACATGGCATTGAAGAAGACCGCAAAGGCCATGCCCTATTCGATATTAAAACATATCTATCGCATTTCGATGCCGTGGATAGCGCGGCAATCCGTGACGCCGGCGTTTTCCCGCACTACCTGCGCCGTATTGAAAGCGGCGAACCCGAGCTGCGAACGTCGATCTACTTCGATCCTGCCTGGTACCTGCGCCGCTATCCTGCGGTTGCCGCTGAAATCGCGTCAGGCCTGTGGAAATGCGCCCTGCACCACTATCTTTGCAACGACCGGCCAACGGAGTTCGACCCCTCCGAGCACTTTTCCGAAGCCTATTACCTGCAACGTGATCCCGGCCTGCGGGACGTCATCGCCCAACGGCACTTCCACAACGGCTATGCCCATTTCCTGCAATTTGGCGTTGGGGAACGACGCGCGCCGACCGCCACCTTCGACCTCGCGTGGTATGCAGAACAACCCGCGGTGCGTGCGGACCTTGAGCAACGCCGCGCAGCCGATGCCTATGCCCACTGGCTGACGATCGGTTCGGCCAGCCTTACGCCAACGATGGAGCGGGCAAGCGCGGCGCAAGCACGCGCCCTTTGGCATCAAACAAATTTGGCGCACCTTCCGGCTGTCGGCCGCCATGGCTATTCGTTCGTCTGCCTGGGCACGCCCCTCGTCAGCGTGGTGATGGTTGTCCGCGACGGGTTTGCAGCAACGATGGCGACCCTTGCCTCGCTTCGTGGCAGCACCGGCAGGGACATCGAGCTGATCATCATCGATTGCGGGTCCACCGACGAGACACGGGCGATCGCCCGATACATTCCCGGCGCGCAGGCGCATCGCTTCGAAAGCGATATCGGCTGGTCACAAGCAGCCGATATGGGGCGCCAACGCGCATCATGCCCAGGCGTCCTGTTCCTGTCCTGTGACATGCGGCTCGCATACGGCTCGATTGAACGCGCCTGCGGCCGTCTGGCTGCCGATCCGTCCGCCGGCGCCGTTGGCGGCATGATTGTGCAGCCCCTCGGCGTCATCGGCCACGCTGGCGGCATCGTGTGGAACGACGGGATGACGCATGATTATCAACGCGACGAATCACCCCTCGCGCCAGAAGCCAATTTCGTTCGAGCGGTTGATTTCTGCTCTGCTGCCTTCCTTCTGGTGCGGACCGATTTGCTGGCGCAACTTGACGGGTTCGACCACGATTGCGCCACCGGCTACCAGAGCGTCGACCTTTGCCTGCGAATCGCTAACCTCGGCCATCGCGTGCTGTACGATCCGTCTGTCCTGTTGTTTCACGACGATCACGCGACCCGTCCTGTCGTCGCAGGACCTCATTTCCTGCATAAGCACCGGGAAGCGCTGGCCAAAGGTTTTTCCGCCGGAGGCCCGGCCCAAGTCTTCGCCCGCCATGCCAGCGGGGCGTCGCGCCGCATTTTGTTTATCGATGACACCGTGCCGTTGCGTCGCCTCGGCTCCGGCTTCGTGCGGTCCAATGATCTGATCAAGGTCATGGCCGACCTTGGCTACGCCGTGACCGTCTATCCGGTGAGTGGCTGCGGCCATGCGCCAGCCTCGATCTTCGGTGACATGCCGGATTCTGTCGAGGTGATGCATACGGGTGTAGTCGGCCATTTGAACACGTTCCTGGCCGGCCGGCCGTTGTATTACGACGTCATCTGGGTTGCTCGCGTACACAATTTGGCCCGCATCCGGCCCATTCTGTTGCCGTTGATGGCGGACGGCAGGCTACGGGCAAAGCTTATCCTCGACACCGAGGCCGTCACCCCGCAGCGTGAGGCGCTGCAGGCCTGTTTGATCCGTGAGCCGTACGATCTGGACGTCGCGATGCAGGCGTTCGCCGCCCATGCCGACATCTGCCAGTCCGTTATCACCGTCACCGAAGCAGAGGCAGCCATCCTGCGCGGCCACGGGCTCAACAACCTTGCTGTGATTGGCCATATGATCGACCGGAAGCCTATGCCCCGGCCTTTTGAGCAACGGGCCGGCATCCTGTTCGTGGGCGCGGTCCACAAGCAGGACAGCCCAAACTTCGACAGCCTGTCCTGGTTCGTCAATGACGTCCTGCCTCTGATTGAGCAAAACCTTGGTTGGCAAACCCGGCTGACCATTGCCGGTTACGTTGCGCCTGGGATCGACTTTGCCTGGTTCGAAAACCATCCAAGGATCACGCTGCTGGGTGCGGTCCCCGATCTGGCGCCTCTCTATGACGCCCATCGCGTCTTCGTGGCGCCAACCCGCTTTGCGGCTGGCGCGCCTTACAAAGTTCTGGAGGCAGCTTCATATGGGCTGCCGGTTGTCGCCACGGATTTGCTATGCGATGAGCTGGGATGGGCCGCGGGACAGGACATCATGGCCGCGCCGGTTGGAGACGCGGACCTGTTCGCGGCCGGCATCCTGTCGCTGTACCGCGACAACGCCCTATGGCAGAGCATTCGCCAGCGTGCGTTGCACCGCCTGGAACAGGAGAATGCCGCAGATGACTACATGCGATCCGTTGCGAATGTTTTAGTGCGGGCCATGCCCTGAGGTCTTCTCATGCAGTGCTAATCGGCTACGGATGTATCCACATCAGGTAAGCCATTCATTTTGCCACACGCCTTGAAGCACTACGCTCAGGCTCGGCCCGTCTGTTCACTGGCTGCGACACCCAGGACCTCAAACCGCGCAAAGGCCTGCCCAAATGAAAAGCAATGAGGTTAAAATCAGCACCGCGACGGCATAAGGTTTCGATAACGCAAAAATATTAGACCGTGATGGCAACGTTGCGATTGTTGTTGTTTCATGAAGTTTGGTCATATTGTCATGCATTGGATCGTCCATTTCCAATCAGATCCTCTTCCTGAGTCCCTTTTGAAAAGTGCCGCGGGAGAAATTTCCCGCGGCGAAGTTCAGGGGAGGAAACAAGACCGTCCTACATCACAATTTCGTTAATTGCCAACGATATTATCACATAATCGCGATCACAATTTTGGCGCGCGGATCGTAATGATAACGCCTGCCCTATCGCCGTTGCTTCTGGATCACCGGCAAACCACTAACTTCCTGTCAGCGATAAACTGGTCTCCAATTCAACCAGCCTAAGCAAACCTTTGGCAGGCCGTATGAAAACTCTGTGCCGTAACGGCAACCAGCGATGTTCAGCTTTTGGCGGGCTGGAGCCATGGATTATCAATGCCGAACCGCCTTCGTCAGCGGCGGAATATGTCGTGGCTTCTACTTGCAGCCGAGTTTTCACACGGTCTGCCGGAGGTTTGCGCGTAGATGAAAGGTCAAGCAGGCTCACGCGGCCTGCTATGAATTGCGGGCCATCTGCATGGCAGGCGCGCAAGCCTGCTTAGCTGCCGCAGCTTGGTTCGGGAGCCTGCACCGCCTCTTCCGCTGAGGAAGGTTTGTTTAAGCTGACGACAACCCGGAATATGAAGAGCGTCCGCAACCGCGGGCCAAGCAGGCAGCGACCAGCCCACCTCACGCGCTTCAGGCGACTGTCGATCCATTGGAAGCCGCCACAGGCTGTCACGCCCCTTCGCGACAGGGCGACAAGATATTCTGCCCACCTTGGACAATCCTGCCCTTGAGCCTAGGTCGGCGTCGTCCCATTTATTCAACAAGGCTAAAAGGGTGCCGCCTCCTGTAGGGGCACGGAAAGGCCTGTCGCCTGTTTGAAAGGGACATACCCATGGATATAAGCAAATTCACTGAACGCACCCAGGGCTTCTTGCAAGCCGCCAGCACGATCGCGATCCGCGAATTTCACCAGCGCATCACGCCGGAACACATGCTGAAGGCGCTGCTGGACGACGACGAGGGCGCGGCAGCCGGCCTGATCCGTGCCGCGGGCGGCGACCCGAAAGCCGCCGCCGCGGCGAACGACGCCGAGGTTGCGCGTCAGCCGAAGGTAAGCGGCGGTGGCGCCGGCCAGCCGCAACTGACGCCGGAACTTGTTCGCGTGCTGGACGCCGCGCAACAGGCCTCCACCAAGGCTGGCGATGAATATGTCGCGCAGGATCGATTGCTGCTGGCTCTTGCTGAGTCGTCCACGCCCGCTGGTCGCGCGCTGAAGGCCGCCGGTGTCACGCCCCAGGCGCTGGACAAGGCGATCAACGACATACGCAAGGGCCGCAAGGTCACCAGCCCGAACGCCGAAAGCAACTTCGACGCCCTGAAGAAGTACGCCCGCGACGTGACGGCGGTGGCTCGCGAGGGCAAGCTAGACCCCGTCATCGGCCGCGACGAGGAAATCCGCCGCACCATCCAGGTGCTGGCCCGTCGCACCAAGAACAACCCCGTCCTGATCGGCGAGCCCGGTGTCGGCAAGACCGCCATCGTCGAGGGCTTGGCCCTGCGCATCGTCAACGGCGACGTGCCGGAGGCGCTGAAGGGCAAACAGCTTCTGTCGCTGGACCTCGGGGCCATGGTCGCCGGATCGAAGTATCGCGGCGAGTTCGAGGAGCGCCTGAAGGCCGTCCTGAAGGAAATCGAGGACGCGCAGGGGCAGGTCATCCTGTTCATCGACGAGATGCACACGCTGATCGGCGCCGGCCGTGGCGACGGGGCAATGGACGCCTCCAACCTGATCAAGCCCGAACTGGCCCGCGGCACCCTGCACTGCATCGGCGCCACGACGCTGACCGAGTATCGCAAGCATGTGGAAAAGGACGCCGCGCTGGCCCGTCGCTTCCAGCCGGTGTTCGTCGGCGAGCCGACCGTGGAGGACACCATCAGCATCCTGCGTGGCATCAAGGAGAAGTACGAACTCCACCACGGCGTGCGGATCGCCGACGCGGCGCTGGTGGCGGCGGCGACGCTGTCGAAACGCTACATCACCGACCGGTTCCTGCCGGACAAGGCAATCGACCTGATCGACGAGGCCGCAAGCCGCCTGCGCATGCAAGTGGATTCAAAGCCGGAAGCGCTGGATGAACTCGACCGTCGGGTGATCCAGTTGAAGATCGAACGCGAAGCCCTTCGCAAGGAATCCGATCCGGCCTCGAAAGACCGACTGACGAAACTGGAGAAGGAACTGGGCGACCTGGAAGACCGGTCGAACGCCATGACCGCCGCCTGGAAGAGTGAGAAGGACCAGGTGCAGGAAACCCAGAAGCTGAAGGAACGCCTGGACCAGGCGCGCTCCGAGGTCGAGGTGGCGCAACGCCGCGGCGACCTGGGACGGGCTTCGGAACTGCTGTACGGCGTCATTCCCGATGTCGAGCGGCAGTTGGCGCAATCCGCCGACGGCAAGCTGGTGAAAGAGGCGGTCACCGAGGAAAGCATCGCCGGCGTCGTTTCCCGCTGGACCGGCGTGCCGATGGAGAAGATGCTGGAAGGCGAACGCTCCAAGCTGCTGGCGATGGAAGACAAGCTGCGCCAGCGCGTCGTCGGCCAGGAAGAGGCGCTGACGGCCGTCGCCAACGCGGTGCGGCGGGCGCGGGCCGGGTTGCAGGACCCCAACCGGCCGATCGGCAGCTTCCTGTTCCTCGGTCCCACCGGCGTCGGCAAGACCGAGCTGACCAAGGCGCTGGCCTCGTTCCTGTTCGACGACGACCGGGCCATGGTGCGCATCGACATGAGCGAGTTCATGGAAAAGCACGCCGTGTCCCGCCTGATCGGCGCGCCTCCCGGCTACGTCGGCTATGACGAGGGCGGCGTGCTGACTGAAGCGGTGCGCCGGCGGCCCTATCAGGTGATCCTGTTTGACGAGGTCGAGAAAGCCCACGAGGACGTCTTCAACATCCTGCTCCAGGTGCTTGACGACGGCCGCCTGACGGACGGCCAGGGCCGCACGGTCGATTTCAAGAACACGATCATCGTGCTGACCTCGAACCTCGGCAGCGATGTCCTGGCGCATCAGCCCGAGGGCGAGCCGACCGCCATGGTGCAGGGCCAGGTCATGGCCGTGGTGCGCCAGCACTTCCGGCCGGAGTTCCTCAACCGCCTGGATGAGATCGTGCTGTTCCGCCGCTTGCAGCGGGCCGACATGGCCTCGATCGTCGCGATCCAGCTCACCGGCCTGCGGGATCTGCTGGCCGCCCGCAAGATCGGGCTGGAACTGGACCGTTCCGCCCTCGATTGGCTCGCGGCCGAAGGCTACGACAGCACCTATGGCGCCCGTCCCCTGAAACGGGTGATCCAGCGGTCGTTGCAGAATCCGCTGGCTGGCTTGATTTTGGAAGGCGGCATCAAGGAAGGCGAAACCGTCCATGTGTCGGCTGGACCCGTCGGATTGGTCATCAACGGGCAGTTGGCCGAAGCGGCGTAATGGCAGAGCGAAAGGAGGGCCTCGGCTCTCCTTCCGCCGCCAACGTAAACGATTTCATTACCGCGAGAAATAATGAGCCTGCCTGGCGGGGTGACAATGTCGCCTCCTGGCCATGGTTGTCGCAGACTCATCTTGATCGAAAAGATCATTGTGAATTATCGGTTGAAGCAATAACGAAACTAACTTGTTTTCGATGCTGCAAAGACAGGGTCACTGAATCATGTTTCCAGCGCAGGTTTCCCGTGCATCCGGCTCGCTGATTTTGCTACAGTCGTAACTACTCCGAGAGGAACCGCATCTTCCCATGCCGCCCGAAGCCTTCGCTCCGCCGTTGCCCGCCAACGATGTTGCGCCGCCGGAGGTCGCGCCCGCAGGCGTGGAGGACGCGGTTTTTTTGCCGACTGCTCCCAGCGATATACAGGATTTAATCGAGTCGCCTTGCCGGTCGCTTGATGTTGAATATAAAAGTTGGCGCAACCTTGATCACGCCGAGGACCGTGCCGAGCTTGCGCGTGATATCTCCGCGCTGGCCAATCATGGCGGAGGCTTTGTCATCTTTGGCTTCAACGACCTGACCCTTTCGCCGGACGATACTGATCCGTTTCGGACGAACTGCACCATCGAACGCGTTACCTCCATTGTGCAAACCTACTTGGACCCGCCCGTGCGCTGCGAAGTGAGCACGCCGATGTCGTCCGCCGGCGTTGTTCATCCCGTCATTCGCGTCGCCGGCCATGGCCCTACGCCTGTATGCATCCGGCAGGACGGTCCGCCTGGCGGTTGCGTCAAGCTTGTGGAGCGGGGCGCCTTTTACGTGCGCAAGCCCGGACCGGTCATGGCCGGGTGGTCAATTGGCGCGCTCTGCCCGCAAAGCAGCAAGATCGAGGTGCCGCAAGACTGGGCGCCGCTTATTCGCCGCTGCGTCCGCCGCGACCGCGAAGCCTTGATCGGCATGCTGGAAGCGACGATCGAGGGCCGTACGTTCGAACTCGAACCGGCGCAGCGTCTGCTGACCTGGCACCAGGCTGCCCGCATCGCCTTCCTTGCCCTGACCCCGCGCAGCCCCGTCGCTGAAACCTTGGCCAAGCGCCATTACGCGCTGTCCTATGGCTTTGACCTGATCCGTCCGGAGATGCTGGAGCACGCGCAGCTCGCTGAGCGGTTGCGCCGCACCGTGTTCGACGTTCAGTCGCAGTTCCGGTCCGGCTGGAACATGTTCGATCCGCCCTACCGGCGCGGCGTCCAGGCGCGTTTCGTGCTGGACCCCACCACTGGCGACGAAGAAACGGATTTCCTGGAAACGGCATGGCTGCGCGCCCGTGAGCCCGGCGAGACAGCGGATTTCTGGCGTGTCTCGCCGCGCGGCCTGGCTACGATCATCCGCGGCTATGCCGAAGACATGGTGCAGCCCGATGTCGATCCCCCGGTTCGTCCCGGCACCTGTCTCAGCCCGGACGTGCTGACCCAGGAAATCGCCGAGTTGGTCTGCCATGCCCGCGCATTCGCCCGAATGTTTGGCGGTGTCCGTCGGGTCGCGTTCCGCTGCGAGTGGTGGGGCCTGACCGGCCGGGAGTTGTTCGACCCGGAATCGCGCTGGCCGCACCATGGCCCTGCCCTGGGCGACCATCGTGTCGCGACCCTTCAGGTTCCTCTCGCTCGGCTGATGGAAGCTTGGCCGGAGGTCGTGGCATCGCTTATCGCGCCGGTGCTGCGGGCCGTGGAACCCAATCTCGTGCTGGACGCTGCCTGGGTGCGCACCCAGGCGCCCCGTTGGGCCGCTTCACCTTCATAGTGCCATAGTATCCGTCTTGGTCAGGCTCTTTCCAGGGTTCACGTGCGATTATCACGCAGCAACGCATTGGCGATGATGACGAGTTTCCGCATGATGACGACTCTTGCGCTTTCCGGCCTGACGCAGGGCGAGGTATTTTGCCTTGAGTGGTGGATTGAAGCGGATAACGACCAGGGCGGGCAGTAGAGTGCCTACCTGAGCGTTGCCCGCCCACCTTGGATAAAGCTTTT
>CAXTXZ010000052.1:0-12519 GCA_964248015.1 uncultured Rhodopila sp.
ACATCCGTGTCATCAAGGTGATGTATTTCGACCCATCGGTGGAGCGCTTCGATACCCGTCCCGCCTCGCTTTCCTTTGCGATAGCGGCTACTGGCCTGTTCACCGCTTTCTTCTTCCTGTTTCCGGCGCCGGTTGTGGCCGCCGCCCAGGCTGCGGCAAGCGTTCTTTTCAGGTAACGGCCTAGCTCATGGTTTTTGGTTGAGCCGTCAAGCTCTAGCACGGTATATGTTCCCCGAATGATCCGATCCTGACGCTTGGTTCTTGGGCGTCACTCGCTCTGGGGAATAAGCCGCCCGATGGATGTTGCTCCAGGCGCCGAAAGCGTGCTCGACGACCGCGAACTGGTCCTCCAGTTCGAAAGCATGGGCGACAACTGCGAACTCGGCCTGGTGCAGCGCCGTGTCGGAGCCGAACCCCTAGGCCTGCTGCGTTTCGCCGGAGCGCCCCTGCGCAACCTGCTGCGGGCCCTGGCTGCCCGGTTCGAGCATATTGCCGATCCCCACCACATCCGCATCCACCCGGAGAACGACGAGTACATGGTCAAGCTGACCAAGTACGACTTCACCTACCACGCGCATGTCAAGATCGGCGAGGTAGAGCCGACAGTGCTGCACCGGCAGCAGTGCCGCACCGTTGGCTTCCTCGCCAAGAAGCTGATCGAGGACCTGGAAAACCCCACCAAAATCCTAGTCTTCCGCCAGAACGAACCGCTCGGCGCGGGCGATCTTGTCGATCTGCGCATGGCATTGTCCGCTTATGGCCCTACCGTGCTTCTTTGGGTGCGGGAGGCTGGGCCAGGACATCCGCCGGGGACCGTTGAAATGCCCGACGAGCGCCTGCTTGTTGGCTACGTGCGGCGCCTTGCGGCTCGGGAAGCCGTGCCCGACCTTGATCTTGACACTTGGCTTGTCGTGCTGCGCCAAGCCCATGCTTTGGCGCGACGCTCTGACCGGCCGCACCGCGCGCCGCTTGCGGTCCGGCCACAACCCTTGGCGCGGACCAACGTGATCTTCGGGCAGGAAGGCAACGCCGCGCATAGCCAGGGCTATGGATGGTCCAGCCCGGAAGCGGGCTACACCTGGGCCGTGGGTGAGCGAAGCCTTCTCACCGTGGACAACCCTGGCGAGGCTGACGAATACTGGCTTGAAATGGACGTGACGCCCTTCGTCAGCCCGCCGCTGCTGCCACGCCAACGCCTGGATGTCGTAGTTGGCGAAACCTGCATTCGCAGCTTCGACCCGCTGCCAAAAGGCGAGATTGGCTGTGTCGTGCCTGGCCACCTCATCGCCGGGCGAAAAACCGTCGATATCGTTTTCAACCATCCCCATGCCGCCAGCCCAATGCTTGTCGCGGGACAATCGGATGATCGCCGCCTTGGCGTGTCGTTCTCGCGGCTGGCCCTGGTCTGCGCCGCGCGCAATTAGGTCGTCACCCATGGACATCCGGAAAGCCACGATGCGCATCGCCGTCGCGCTGTTGCTTGCATCCGCTGTCGGCGCTGTTGAGTGCGCGGCCGAAACGCCGCTTTCCGTTTGGTTCATGCCGGCCGGCAACAGCCCGGATGTTGCCGCTCTTTTCACGGGGCCGGATCAGTGGTCGCAGGTGCGGGCACAGGTGAATGCCTTTGCCTTCAGTCCGGGGCAACTTCAATCGGCCGCGCCAAACCGTCCCGCCTTGCTTCCCGGCTTGCAGGCGGTGGACGCTTTCCGGAAAGTCACCGCCTGGGGCCTGCAAACCGTTGTCGGCGTCCCCGCGCTGAAAGAATGGGACTGCGCCGTGCGTCAAACGCCAGCCGTGACCGTGGGATTGATGAAAGCAGTCTACTCAGCCGGCGGCAAAGTCCACTTCCTGGACATGGACGAACCCCTCATCAGCGCCCTCGGCCTCAACAAGCCGGTCTGCCGCCTGGACATGGACGCGGCGGCAGCCGAGGTCGCCGCCTACATCCAGTCCGTGCAAGCCGACCCCGCCGTCGTGGCCAGCGGCGTCACGCCCGGGTTCGTCGATACGGAAGCATATCCCTCGCTCAACATTCAGCGGATAGAGACATGGCTCCAGGCCCTGGCGCGGCGCGGCGTCAAGCCAGCCGCCTTTCACCTCGACGCAAACGTCAACTACATCGATATCCACCCAGCCGACAAAGCCCGCCTCGTCGCCGATCTACGGGAACTGCAAAGGTATCTGGCGCAGGCAGGCATCCCGTTCGGCGTCATCATATGGAGCGGATACGATCCTGTCAGGAACGACCAGGAATACTACGGCCATGCCATGACGTGGACACAAACCCTGCATGCGGCCATTGGCCGGCCAGACCGCGTCATTTTCGCAAGCTGGGTCAGGCGGTGCTCCTTGACCCTGCCATGCCATGGCCGCGACCTTCCGTGCTCCCCCGCCGATCCTGGCGGATGCGGGTCGGTCAGCGTGCCCCTCAACCTGCCCCCGGACGATCCCGCCGTCTTCAGCCACACCAGGCTGGTGCATGACGCCATCGCCCTGCTCACAGGACCATGAGCGCAGGGACAGGCGTCCTTACGCCTCGCTCTTGTAGCCGAACGGCGGCGTTGCCAGGGCCTCGCCCAGCACCTCCGCGCGGATGCCGGGATTTGTGTGATGCCAGGCGTAAGGCCTTGACCCGATGCCCTGCAACGTGCGGATCGCTTCCTCCCCTGTGTCGCCGATGCCCTGCTTGAGCACGACAATGTTCCGCCTGAACCACGACAGCGTCGAAAGCGCCCGCATCGCCAGCGTTTCCCGTAGCAGGGGGGTCCAGCCGGCGGCTTGCCAGAACCGCAGCCACCGCTCGATTGGAAGGCAGTTGATATGGCCATGGCCAGGCTGCCCAACCTCCGCCGCCGAGAAGATGATCAGCCCAGTCGCATGAATGCTCAGGGTTTCCAAAAGCGTCGCGGCATTCGCGTAGGGCAGGTGTTCCGCGACCTCAAGGCACATGACGATGTCGAACTTCTGCCCGAGCGCCACCGGACGCGACAGGTCAGCCTCCTGGAACTCCGATTGATCCAGCATCGTCGCGGAGGACGGAATGCCGTCCACGCCAAAGATGTTCGCGGCGCCGAGCCTTTGGAACAATTTCAGGTAAGCGCCAATCCCGCAGCCGACATCGAGCACGGATCGCGGCCTGTGTTTTTCGCTCAAGTAACGGAATGGCGCAATGTCGGCGAACGGATTTTCCCAGTGCCATTGCGAATCAAAGGCCGTGTCGCCTTTCGACGCGTCGCCCCTGTCCGCCGTGGCGATTGGTCGGTCCAGCGTCAGCAAGGGGGATTGCGCCTCCAGGCTCGCCTGCCAGGAGCGCGCCACCAGCGCGAGCGGGTCGGCGTAAAGCCCTGTCGAGTAACGACGTTCATACTGATACGCCGGCACGTCCCGCACGACATCCTTCGACCAGTCATACGGCCGCGGAGGATGGTCATACCGCATGCTCAAGTCGCACAACGTTTCCCAACTGATCCCGGCGCCCTTCGACACCAGGGCAAAATTCTCACGCCAATGATACCCCTCATCCTTCTGGGCAGCCTGCGGATCCTTGGCCAGGTAAGCCATCCAACCCACGATAGTCTTGGCCGCGAACTGCTCGGCGCTGCGGATCGGGAAGTGACACAGGCTGACCCCGTTCAGCCGGGTGGAGGGGATCGGCCGGCCCGTGGTGGAGAAGGCGCGATGCGAGCCCTGCGCGATTTCCAGGTCGTGCCAGTGCTGGCCGTCCAGGCGCAAGACGATCTTGTTCTTCTCGACTTCCTGCGCGCGCCGCCACGGCATCGACCTTGGGGGATCATTCTGCTCATGGGCTGAGGAGAACGGCGTGATGACGAATGTTCGCCAGGGAAGGTAGCCGTAGCCGCCCGCCGGGATGGCCGCGAGGCTGCGCTCGAACTCCGCCCGGTCCTTGCAAGCAATGAACTCATCGGCGTCCAGGAAGATGACGTAATCCGCGAAATAGGCTGTCTGGCACGCTTGCAGCAGCCTCGTCATCAAATTGGACTGCCGGTAGCCGAACGCCGACAGCGTGGTGACGACCACGCCATCCAGCTCCCGCATCAGCTCCGTCAGGATGCGCCGCGTGTCGTCAACCGACGCGTTGTCCAGGATGACATGGTCATCGACGAACAAGGCCGTATGCCGCACGAACGGCTCTATGATGTCCTGCTCGTTCTTCACCATGGACAGCGCGATGATGCGCGGCGCGCCCGGCTTCGCGTCCTGGTGGCGCACCACGAAAGGCGAGGCTTGCAGGCTCCATTCCTCCCGCGGCCTGCGTGATCCCGATGGCGTCAGCCACCAGTAGTAACCCGGCCCCATGTTCCAACGCACCTGGGACACGTAATCGGCCGTCAGCGGAATGGTGTCGCCATCCTCGCCGTAACGATCGCCCACCAGGTCCTTGTTGATGGCGGTGAACGGCAGCAACTGCTCCGGCGCCTTGTAAGGCGGCCCAAGATGCGCCGAATACGGCTGCGAGAAAAACGCCTCGCAGGCGGGGAATTGGTCCTTGTTTATGATCTGCAACGTGGTTTCCGGCCAGCCGTGGCGCTGGCACCACAGGCCAACCCAGCCGCTGTCGCACGCATTGAAGAAATCAATCGCCTGGTCGGTTATCAGGAAGGCGTCGGCCTCGATATGGATGATCCTGTCGAAGCCCGACTTCATTGCATGAAGCACAGCATGGGAGAACGAACGGTACCAGCCGGGAAACGGCTCGCCGTTGACCCTCTGCCCGCGCCGGTCCGGAAAGTGATGGATCGCCACGTTCGTGCCGCCGGACCTTGGCGAGGCGGCCGGCATCACGGAGACCCCCGGCCAGTCCGGCAAGACAGGCGAGCCATCGTCCACGATGAGGATCTGGTCCGCCCTGATGCCGGAATGAACCACCGTCTTCAGCCAGCGGCCCCAGCGTTCGTTCCAGGTCCCCTGGTTCTCGGCGTAAGACGTGCAGAACAACAAAGTCTTCATGGGCCTCTTGGCTCCTGCAGGGGATGGGTCGGCAGCCGTGGGTTCCCGCGCGACAGGCGCCGGCGGCCCGCATAAGGCATCAGGGCGGCGCAACCCCGTGACGGTCTCGACAACCCGCGCAAGTTCGTTCGCCACCAGCGCGTGACCCGCGTCGTTCGGATGCATCCCGTCATCCGAAAGGCCCTGCCGGTACGTCCCTGTCAGCGTCCCGTTCAAGCCCTCGCAGAGCAGGCTGGCGCCATCGACCACAAGGGCGCCTTCAGCGCCAAGCCGCAGGATGGCCGCCCGCGCCTCTTGCCAACCCCGCAGGACGTCGGTTGTCATCGCCGCCTGATCCCGCGGGAAAGGCGTCAGGAAGATCGGCTCCGCGCCGTTCCGCCGGCAGCCGTCCGCCGCCCGGAGCAGCGCATCCAGAAAGGCCGCGTCAGCCTGCGCGCCGTCACGCACCGCGTTGTACGTCCAGCCGGGAAGCACGGCGAAGCTGGGACGGACCACCGGAAGCAACGCCGCCAGATGCGCGAAGATTTCCTGTGTCGCGATGCCGCCCACCGCGCAATTCACGAACCCGAACGGCGCACGGCCGCGATACGCCTGCCCGAGGCTTGTCGTGAACTGGGCCAGGAACCCATTGAACGATCCTGCCGTTCCCGTTCCGCTCTGATGGCTGTCGCCTGCCACCACGCCAACGATCCCGTCGCGATCCGTCAGGAACTGGGCAATCGCCAGGGGCGAGCCGTTAAGCAGGTTGTTCCGCCGGCACAACTCCCAGTCAACCTCGGCACGGGCCGGGTCGGTAACGTGATCCCAGCCATTGTTGTAGCCCCCCATCGCGTAATCAAAGCCGCGATTGACCTCTGGAAGTCCCATCCAGCCATGCTGGAAAAGGCCGTTGGCGAAGGTGAGTTCCTGGCCGGCCACGGCGTTGAGCCAGCGAAGCATGACAACATGCGTCCCCGTCACGGGATCAGGAGCGACCGCATCCATGGGCGCCCAGTCCGTCCATGTCCAGCGTGGCGCATTGCCGTCGCCTGGCAGCGCCGGGACGGCGGACGGCCACGCGATCACCTCGGTCGGCGCCGATGCGCCAGCAATGATAACGTCGGAAGGCGCGCCTCCCCCGGCAAAAGTAAGGCATCGCCAGGACCCGCCGCCGGTTGGATTAACGTAGTCGTTCCAGCGCGATGACGGGCACGCCGCGATTTTGGCGATCTTGAAGGCCGAGGTTCCGGCGTTGGGAATCCCGACGCGCAAGGCCCGGAACGGCGCGGAGCATCCCAGTGCGACAAACCCCGTGCCTTTCGCCGCCACCGCCTTGTTCAGCCATCCGCTCGGCCCCCAACTGATGACGCGCCTGCCCCATCCTCCGGATATGGGGGGAACGCCTTGTCGATCTGCGTCATAAACCTCCGTCATGCACGGACGCTCCCCAACCTGGTCAGACACGCATCACCTTGATCTGCCTTGGCCATGCCAGGGCGGGCCAGTTGCGACAGGACGGACCGTTCAGCTTCTTGAAACGATTTTCCAGCGGAAGACGTTCCTCGCCTGGCAGACTGATACTTGCCGCTAATGATGCTGGTCCGTCAGTGCCGGGCAATCCGTCCGCGGCCAATCCACCGCGGGAAAACGCTCCGCCGCGTCGCGCAGGAACGCCTCCAGCTCACCGGCAGCCCCAACGTCTCGCAGCAATCTAGCAGTTTCTTGATATCCCAACAGGAACTGTGGAAAGCGCTTTCGCACGACCGTCCATCGTTCCAAGGCCAGTTCAAGGTTGCCTCGCTGTTCGGCAAGACGCGCCCAGGCGGTAGCGACCTCGGCTTCGTACTCGAATTTCGAGCGCATCTCCAGAAGAAAGTGCTCGGCTTCTTCCATTTGACCTAACGCAAGCATCATGCGCGCCTGGCCGAGCGCACCCGATACATGCCCGAACTGATGGCTGACCTGCTCCCATCGCGTCCTGGCCTTGGCCCAGTCCCGCGCCTTCTCCGCGACTCGGGCATGCTCCAGCCAAGCGTGGATAATGCCCGGAAACCTGGAAATCGCCCGCTTGGCCAGGGCTTCCGCCTCATCCAGTCGGCCCAGTTCGTTCAGCGTCCGGGCGGCATTGACATGCGCCGTCCAGGAACCCGGAAACCTCTTGCGCACGCGCTGCCAGCGCGCGACGGCTTCCGCCCGGTCCCCGCGATGCTCCGCGACCAGCGCGTAGCCCTCGAAGTACCGCGCCTCATGCGGCGAGCGCCCTTGCCCTTCCAGCATGATCGCCTCGGCGACGTCGAACAGCTTGAGGCCCAGCAACACGCCCAGGGTGTCAGCCGAGCGCTTGACGTAATTCGGGTAGCGGACCCAGGCATGGTCCCAGAAGCGCAGGGCGGTGACAGTGTCGCCTATGGTGAGCGACGTCTTGGCCTGAAGCAGGGGATTATGGTCGGAACGATGCAGCGCCTGCGCTTCTTCCTTCGCAATGACGCTGATATCGCGCAGCGCTCGGCGGCGGTCCTGCCAGTCCCGTATCGCACCGAACATCATCACTCCGTCCACATCCGATGTTGCGTCGTGATCGTCAAATAATGAATACACAGGTCGCGACGCGCTGTTCAAGGAATAACCGCCAAGCCTGACGAGCACAGACGTTGAGCCGATCGGTGGATTTTTGACATTCCGCGCATCCACGCCGAGAACGACGGCAATTGCAGAAGGACGCCAGGATGCCTGCCACGCCCCGGGACATCGCCACCATCGGGTTCATCGGCCTCGGCGTGATGGGCGAGCCGATGTGCGGGCACCTTGCCCGCCGCTCCGGCCTGGCCATCCTCGCGCACGACCTGCGCCCCGAGCCGCTGGCAAGGCTGGCCGCCGATGGCGTGAAAGCCGCGCCCCTGGAGCAGCTTGCCGCCGCCTGCGACCTGATCCTGCTGTCGCTTCCCGACGGCAAGGCGGTCAACGCCGTCGTCACGCAACTGGAGCCCGACCTGCGCCCCGGCCAGTGCGTGGTGGACACCAGCACGTCCTCCGTCGCGCTCACCCGCCAGATCGGCGAGCGGCTGACCGCGAAGGGCATCTTCTACGCCGACGCCCCGGTCGCCCGCACCCGCGACGCCGCCGCCCGAGGGGAGCTCAGCATCATGGTCGGCGCGACCGAGGCGACCTTTGCCCTGATCCAGCCCATCCTGCGGACCATGGGCACCGATGTCACCCATTGTGGCCCCGTCGGCTGCGGGCAGGTGGTGAAAATCCTCAACAACATGCTGGTCTTCGAGCACTGCGCCGCCCTGGCCGAGGCCATCGCCATCGGCCGCCGCAACGGCGTTCCGCCCGAGGTGCTGCTGCCCACGATGGCCATGGGCTCGGGCGACAGCTTTGTCCTGCGCAACCACGGCATGAAGGCGATGCTGCCCGGCAGCTTCCCGGAACGCGCCTTCTCCACCCGCTACGCCATCAAGGACCTGTCCTACGCCCTGGAGATGGCCGACGCCGCCAGCCTCGACGTCGCCGCCGCCCGTCTTGCCATGGCGCGCCTGAAGCAGGCCGAGGCAGAGGGCCATGGCGATCTCTATCATCCGGTCGTGCTGAAGGTGATTGACCCGCAATGACCGTCTTTCCCCCCGCCGCCGCCTGGCGCGAAGCCTGCGTCGGTGATGCCACCCTGGGCGCCTGGGCCGGCGCATGGTCGGTCTGCTTCGCCATTGCCAGCGGCACGGACACCACGGTGTTCAGCCTGACCGACGGCGTGATGCAGCCGGACGATGCCGCTCCGGCGTTCACCCTGGCCGCGCCACGGGACGTCTGGTCGAAATTCCTCCAGCCCATCCCGCCGCGCCACCACCACGGCCTGTTCGCGCTGCACTACCGGGTGCCGGAATTCACGATCCAAGGCGACCAGCTCACGTTCATGCAGTACGTGCATGTCGTCCGCCGGGTGCTGGAGATCGGCAAGTGGCTCGCCCTGGCCAACCCGTTGCCTGTTCCCGTGAGCCTCGCGCCAACAGAGCCGCGCAGGGCCATGCCGGACGTCCAGGGCCGCTACGTTCCCGTCACAGCCGCCGGCGTGACCTACCAGATCTACCACGAAACCGCCGGATCGGGCCGCGACGTGCTGTGCCTGCACACCGCTGGCGCGGACGCCCGCCAGTTCCACGGCCTGATGGCGGACGGACGGATCACCGGCAGTCACCGGCTGGTCGCGTTCGACCTGCCCTGGCACGGCAAGTCGATGCCGCCCGAGGGCGCGATCCCCGGATCATGGCGCCTCAACACCGACCTGTACGTTGAGCTGATCATGGGCTTCGCCGCCGCCGCTGGCCTTGACCACCCGATCGCACTCGGCGCGTCTATGTCAGGCGAGATATGCCTGGAACTGGCCTACCGCCATCCCGAAGCCTTCACCGGCATCGTCGCCTGCGAGGCGTGCGAGAAGATCGAGCAGCGGCAGACCGCGTGGGCGGCGCACCCGCAGGTCAACCAGGCGCTGTTCGTGCCGGAATGGATACGCGCGCTCAGCGCCCCGCAAAGCCCGGCTTCCTACCAGGAGGCCATCGCCTGGCACTACGCCCAGGGCGGCCCGGCGGTGTTCCACGGCGACATCGCCTTCTACTCAGGCGATTGGGACGCGCGGGGCAGGGTGGCGCGCATCGACGCCAGCCGTTGCCCGCTGTTCATGCTGACGGGGGAGTATGATTACTCTTGCACCGTGGAAATGTCGCAGGCGACAGCAGCGAAAATACCAGGCTCGCGGTTCCAGGCGATGCCGGGCATCGGGCATTTCCCCTTCGCGGAAAATCCGCCCTTGTTCGCGACGTACCTGCTGCCGATCCTGCGTCAACTGGCCGCTTGACGGCGGCGGCCCGAGGGTGATGCTAGCGGCATCGATGCACAGGATGGCAGGGCCATGAACATAGCAACCTCCCCGGCGGCGCTCGCCGGCGTTTCCGAAGCCGAGTGGCAGATCCGCTGCGACCTCGCCGCGCTGTACCGTCTGGTGGCGCACCACCGCTGGACCGACTTCATCTACACCCATCTCAGCGCCCGCCTGCCGGGACCCGAGCACCACTTCCTGATCAACAAGTACGGCGTGAACTTCCACGAGATGCGCGCCTCCGACCTCGTGAAGATCGACGTCAACGGCACGATCGTCGATGAGCGCCCGCTCAGCAGCCGCGACGTCAACGCCGCCGGCTTCACCATCCACTCCGCCGTGCACATGGCGCGGGAGGACCTGATGTGCGTCATCCACACCCACACCGCCGCCGGCATCGCGGTGTCGGCGCAGAAGGACGGCCTGCTGCCGCTCTCGCAGCACGCCTGCAAGTTCTACAACCGCTTGGCCTATCACGGCTACGAAGGCATCGCGCTCGACATCGATGAACGGGAAAGGCTGGTCGCCGACCTCGGCGAGCACAAGGCGATGATCCTGCGCAACCACGGCCTGCTGGTCGGCGGCACCTCGATCCCCGAGGCGTTCCTCAACATCTACATGCTGGAGCGCGCCTGCGCCGCCCAGGTCGATGCCCTGTCCGGCGGGCGTGAGGTCATCCTGCCGCCGCCCGAGGTCTGCGCCCATGCCTCCGAGCAGTTCCGCAAGGCGGAGAACGACGAACATTACGCCATGGTCTGGCAGGCCGCGCTGCGCCTGATCGAGGACGGCAAGCCCAACTACCGGACCTGACCACGGACTGACCCGGCGCGTTCCCTACGACGCGCCGGAGGGCGGCACGGTCATGCAGGACACGCCGCGAGAACCCAGGCGCGCGCAGGCGTCGATCGCCGACAGCGCGGACAGTCCCGCCAAACGGGCGCGGAAGGCGACCTGCGTGCCGAGCGGCGTGGTCGGCGGCAGCACGACATAAGCCGTGCGCAGCAGGTCGGGCAGGGCGGACCTGGCTTTCTCGGCCGCCGCCTGCGCCTTGGACAGATTGGCGTAAGCGCCGACCTGGATAGCCCAGCCTCCGCCCGGCGCGGAGGCGTTCAACGCGCCCGGGCGCGCCATGGCTTCCTGTATCGGCCTCGCGCCACCCGGCCCGGTTCGCGCAGGGTGGGGCGCATAAGGCATTGGTCGCGGCGCCTCCGCGAAAACGGCAGCGGGGCGAGCGGGCGGCGGCCCGCAGGGCCGCGACGGGTCATACGCCGCATCCGGATCGCACCCACCCAGCCCGATTCCTGGGGAACGCGTGGCATAGGGCCCCGCCGGCGGCAACGCTTCCGCGACAATGCGGGCCGGGGGAGCAGGCACCGGAGCGCAAGGCCGTGACGGGTCATACGCCGCATCCGGATCGCAACTGCCCGCCGCGTAGGACGGCGCGGCAACGGGCGGCGCGACGACCGCCCGCGCGGCTGGAACCACGGCCGGCGTGCAGGGACCATCCGGATTATACGCCGCATCCGGATCGCAGCCCCGCGACGCCGCGCTGGCGACCATCACCGGCCGGCCAGCATAGACCGCGAGCGGGCCGGACATCGGCGTGCCCGCCCCAAGCGCTGGCGCGATCAACGCCACATAGTTGATCGTCTCCTCGGGCAGGGGCGTGCCGCTGGCCAAGTAACGGTCCAGCCGGTTCGGGCCGGCGTTGTAGGCCGCCAGAAAGCCCGGCGCGCCATAGCGGTCATACATCTCCCGCAAGTAAGCGGCGCCGGCCAGGATGTTGTTGCGTGGATCAAACGGATCGTCGCCCAGGCTGTAGCGGCCGCGAAGGTCGCTGTAAGTGTCCGGCATAACCTGCATCAGCCCCATGGCGCCTGCCCACGAGATCACGTCTTCTTGCCCGCCGGATTCCTGCCGCATCACCCGCCGTATCCACAGTTCCGGCACTCCAAACCGCCCCGAGGCTTCATGGATGTAGGGCCCCCAGGGGTCTTCGTGCGGCCCAGGCGGCGGATAGTAACGCGACGGGGAATAATGCGGGCGCGCGGTGCGCATCGGATGGCCGCCGCACGCCGTCAGGCAACCCAGCGCAAAAAGGCAGGCCAGTCGGACCCACCACGACACGACGCGCAGGGCAATGGGACAATGCGCGACGCCGCGACGCATGGCTGTGGTTCCACCCTGATCCTGCCTCGATTGTTATCATGAAGTGGCAAAAATACAGCGGAAATTCACGGTGCGGGCAAAACGTCAGCCGCGCCAGAACGACTTTGCCAATTCCTGCTCCACCTCCCACCGTGAAAGGCCGATTTCACGCAACTCGCGATGCCCCAGAAGGCCGAACGTTTGCCGTTCCCGCCGCCGCGCGCGCCAGAGCCGGAGAACGCTGGCTACCCGCGCCGGCAATCCGGCGCGATGCGCGACGGGTGGGGCGGCCTGACACCGTGTCATGAAATCTTGCGTAACGACAGCCATCCTG
Organism: uncultured Rhodopila sp.; assembly: GCA_964248015.1. Lineage (GTDB taxonomy): Bacteria > Pseudomonadota > Alphaproteobacteria > Acetobacterales > Acetobacteraceae > Rhodopila. Next base: position 12,303 of record CAXTXZ010000052.1, read on the forward strand.
CGTCTCCTGAGAGGGCGAACTGATCGCGGTAACCTGTGGCCCGTTGGCCCATTCAACAAACGATGCTTTGTCAGCTTTCACATGACTTAATGTCATGCTATTCTCCTTGCCATGTTGCTCCCTTCGCTCAATGGCTTGCGCGCTTTTGAAGCCTCCGCTCGACTCATGAGCTTTACCCGCGCCGCCGCCGAGTTGAACGTCACCCAAACCGCGATCA